>NZ_CEXFHW010000196.1:0-6876 GCF_982640115.1 Quisquiliibacterium sp.
GGGATTATGCGCGAGCCCATCGTCGGCCAGGGGCTCCGCGGGCAGGGCGATCCGCTGCCGCCCGGTCGGCGCCGGCGCGTCGCCGGCCCGACCGGCGAGCCATTGCAGCGCCCCCTCGCCGGCGAGCCGGCCGGTGGCCAGGCAGGCGGTGAGAAGATAGCCGCCGGTGGGCGCCTCCCAGTCGAGCATCTCGCCGGCGCAGAACACGCCAGGCGATGCATCGAGCATGAGACCCGGGCCGCAGGCCTCGCGACGCACCCCCCCGGCGCTGCTGATCGCCTCGTCGATCGGGCGTGGCGCCAGCAGACGCAGCGGCAGCGCCTTGATCAGCGCGGCGCAGGCGGCGGGATCGGCCAGCGCCCCGGCCGGCGCGCACTCGCGCAGCAGGCCGGCCTTCACGCCGGTGAGGCCGAGCCGGGCCCGCCAGTGATTGCTCAGCGATCGCGCGCCGCGCGGCCGGTCGAGCTCGGCCTGCACCCGCTCGCGCGAGCGATCGGGCAGCAGATCGAGCCAGAGCGTGGCCGAGCCCTCGGCCAGGATGCGATCCCGGAGCTCGGCGGCGAGCGCATACACCAGGCTGCCCTCGACGCCGGTGGCGGTGACCACGAATTCGCCCTGACGCATCGGCGCGTCGGCAGCGGATGCCGCGGCCACCGACTTCACCGGCGCGCCAGCAAAGCGCGGCGAGAAGTGCGCCGACCAGGCCGCGTCGAAGCCGCAGTTGGCCGGCTGCAGGGGCGCGAGCGGCACGCCACGGTCGGCCAGCAGCGGCCACCAGCGGCCGTCGGACCCCAGGCGTGACCAGCTCGCGCCGCCCAGGGCGAGCACCACCGCGTCGAAGGCATCGACCCGATGGCCCTCGGGCGTGTCGAAGCCGAGTTGGCGGGACGCGCCGGCGACGGATGCGGATGCGCCATCCTCGAAGCCGGTCCAGCGATGGCGCATGCGCAGCCGCACGCCCTGGCCGCGCAGGCGGTGCAGCCAGGCGCGCAGCAGGGGCGCCGACTTCATGCCTTCGGGAAACACCCGTCCCGAACTGCCGACGAAGGTGTCGATGCCCAGGGCATGCACCCATTCTCGCAGACGGCGCGGGCCGAAGACCTGCAGCGCCGGCTCCAGCCAGTCGCTGGCAGCGCCGTAGCGCCGACGCAGCCGTGACTCATCCTCGGCGTGGGTGATGTTCAGGCCGCCGCGGCCGGCGAGCAGGAACTTGCGGCCCACCGAGGGCATGGCGTCGAAGAGTTCGACCGCACAGCCGCCCCCGGCAAGCACCTCGGCGGCCATCAGGCCGGCCGGACCGCCACCAACCACCGCCACCCGCGGTGGCGAGGCGGCCGGGTCAGGGGCGGCAATACTCATCGCGAGCGCGCGTGGACCGGCGGACGGCCCTGCCCCGAACCGCCAGGACGCCCCGGACCGCGCGAACCCGGCCCGGCGCCGGGTCCGCCCCGGGCCGGGCCGTGGCCGTAACCCTCGCCACGGCCGGCGGCGTGATCCGCGCCGTGCTTCGCGCCATAACCCGGCCGGCCGCCATGGCCGGGCTTGCCCGGCACCCAGGCCGGCTTGGCCGGCCGACGCCGTGGCTCGAGGCCGGCGATGGTCTCGATGCGCAGCGGCTGACCGGTGTAGCGCTCGATGTCGCGGGCACGATGACGCTCATGGTGGCCCATGAGGGTGACCGCGGTACCGGTGCGCCCGGCCCGGCCGGTACGGCCGATGCGGTGCACATAGTCTTCAGCCTGGCGCGGCGAATCGAAGTTGATGACATGCGAGATGCCGGCCACATCGATGCCGCGCGCGGCCACATCGGTGGCCACCAGCACCCGGGTGCGGCCCTCGCGCAGACCGCGCAGCGTGCGGTTGCGCTGGCCCTGGTGCATGTCGCCATGCAGGGGCGCGGCGCTGAAACCGCTCTCCTCGAGCTGCAGCGAGATCTGCTCGGCCGCCATCTTGGTGGCAGCGAAGACCACGCACTGGGTCATGGACGGATCGCGCAGCAGCGCATCGAGCAGCTTCGACTTGTGAGCAAGGTCATCGGCATAGAGCACGATCTGCTCGACCTTGGCCTGCTGTTCACCCGAGGTGGCGACTTCGATGCGGCGGGCGTCGCGGGTCAGGCGCCGGGCCAGATCGCCCACCACGCCCTCGAGCGTGGCCGAGAACAGCATGGTCTGACGGGTGGCCGGGGTGCGCGCGACGATGGTCTCGACATCATCGACGAAGCCCATGTCGAGCATGCGGTCGGCCTCGTCGAGGATCAGCACTTCCACCCGCGAGAGGTCGATGCGGCCGCGCTCGATGTGGTCGATCAGGCGGCCGGGGGTGGCCACCACCACATCGAGGGGGCGCTCCAGCGCCCGCAACTGCAGCGCGTAGGAGCTGCCACCGACCAGCGCCGCGGTTCGCACCTGGCGCAGGCCGCGACCGTAGTCGAGCGCTGCCTTGTTGACCTGCAGCGCCAGCTCGCGGGTAGGCGTGAGCACCAGCACCCGCGGACCCCGACCACGGGTGGCCGAGGGCTGCAGCAGACGCTGCAGCGCGGGCAGCATGAAGGCGGCGGTCTTGCCGCTGCCGGTGTGCGAGGACACCAGGAGATCAGCACCCGACAGCGCCGCGGGAATCGCTTCGCGCTGCACGGGTGTGGGATCGGTGTAGCCGGCGGCGGTCACCGCCGACAGAATGCCGGCGTCAAGGCCGAGATCGGAAAAACTCATGGAAAAGACCTTTCAGGCCGCCACGGGCGTTGCGAGCGGGGCGGTAATGCCGTGCGGCTAGGCACGGGCTGGCGTGGAACATCGACGCCAACCGGAAAGCCGCAATGCCAGCCCGCGGCGCCAGCAAGCGCTGCGGGGGAAAGGTCGGGGGCGATGGAAAAGTTGCCTGTGAAAAAGGCAACCCATGATCATAGCCCTTTTTCAGGTGGTGCGCCAGCCGTGTGAATGACGCCCCAGAACGCAGCCTTGGCGCCCGATCACGGTGCGAGCGGGTGCTGTCGCACAGCCACGCGGCGGCTCGGCGCTCATGGCATGGGCCGTGCTTAGGGCTGACGGGGCGCCAGCCGGCAGCCCGACCGTTTCCCGATTTCCCGGAGCCGATGCCATGATCACCCGTCGACAGCTTGCCTCGCTCGCCCTCGCCTGCCTCGGCCTGGGCACCACCGCCGTCCAGGCCCAGACCCCTGACAAGGTGGTCTTCCAGCTCGACTGGGTACCCGGGGGCGACAAGGCCGGCATCTACGCGGCGGTGAAGCAGGGCTTCTTCAGCGCCGAAGGACTGGATGTGACCGTGGTCTCGGGCCGCGGCTCCTCCGACGCCGTGACCAAGCTGGCCACCGGCGCGGCCGACATCGGCGTGGGTGGCCTGCCCGCGCTCATGACCGCGGTGGCCGAGTCCAACGCCCCGGTCAAGGCGGTGATGTCGATCTACTGCAAGGAACCCGACGCGCTGTTCACCGTCAAGGGCGGGCCGATCCGCAGCCTCAAGGATGTCGCCGGCAAGACCATCGCCACCGCCACCTTCTCGTCGTCGAACGCCCTTTGGCCGGTGATGCTGCAGACCCTGGGCATCGACCCCGCGCAGGTCAAGCTGCTCAAGGTCGACCCGAGCACGCTCGCCCCGCTGCTCGCGCAGGGCAAGGTCGATGCCACCATCAACTGGGTGACCGTGGGTCCGCTGTTCGATCGCGTGCTGGGGCAAGCCGGCAAGGAGCTCGAGGTGCTGCCGTGGTCGGCCTATGGCCTGGACGGCTATGGCTGGAGCGTGATGGCCTCCGACAAGACCATCCGCGAGCGGCCGGAGGTTCTGCGCCGATTCCTGAAGGCGCTGGCCCGCGGCATCCAGTTCGCGGTGGCCAACCCCGATGCCGCAGCCGCCGATCTGAAGTCGATGGTGCCCGAGATGGATGTGAAGATGGCCGCCGCCGAAATGCGCTCGTCGATCCCGCTGATCCAGAACGAGGTCTCGCGCAAGGACGGCATGGGCGCCTTCGAACCCAGGCTGCTGGCCACCACCTGGAGCTGGGTGGCGCGGGCCATGAACTACCCCCTGGCCAAGGTCAATCCGGAAGCCATGGTCGACCGCCGATTCCTGCCGAAATGAGCGGCGGCGCGCAGGCGCAAGGCGGCATGGCCGAGGCCGCGCGCGCCGGGCCGCCGGTCATCGAACTGGCCGGCGTCGGCCATGTGTTCCAGACCCGCGGTGGCGGCCAGGTGACCGCGCTGCAGGCTGTCGACCTGACGCTGCGCCGGCACGAGTTCGTGTCGGTGATCGGCCCCTCGGGCTGCGGCAAGTCGACCATCCTGAGGCTGGTGGCCGGCCTGCTGAAGCCGGCCAGCGGCCAGGTGTCGATCTTCGGCGCGCCGGTGACCGAGCCGCGCGACGAGATCGGCGTGGTCTTCCAGCGACCCACCCTGCTGCCCTGGCTCGATGTCACCGCGAATGTGCTCTTCCCGATGCGCCACAAGCACGGTCGTGTCGACGAGCGCGACCGCGAGCGCGCACGCGAGCTGATCCACACCGTCGGCCTTGGCGATTTCGCGGGCCGGCTGCCGGCCGAGCTCTCCGGCGGCATGCAGCAGCGGGTGGCGATCGCACGATCGCTGCTGCATGACCCCGACATCCTGCTCATGGATGAGCCCTTCTCGGCGCTCGATGCGCTCACCCGAGACGAGATGAGCGTCGAGCTGCTGCGCATCTGGAGCGAACGCCCCAAGACCGTGGTCTTCGTGACCCACTCCATCCAGGAGGCGGTGCTGCTGTCCGACCGTATCGTGGTGATGAGCCCGCGCCCGGGCCGCGTGGAACGCATCATCGAGGTGCCGATCCGTCGGCCGCGCGGACTCGAGACCCTCTCCGATCCGGTGCTGCACGCGCTGGTCGACGACATCCGCCGCTCGGTGTTCTCGCGGCCGGCCAAGGCAGCCTCATGAACCTGATCGCCTCGCTGGGCATGCGCTTTGCCTCGCTGCTCGCCTTCCTCGGCGTGCTGCTGCTCTGGGAGACCGGCTGCCGGCTGTTCAAGGTGCCGGTATTCGTGCTGCCGGCGCCCAGCGCGGTGCTGGGCGCAGTCGGCGAGATCGGCGTGGCGCGCTGGCTGGAGCACCTGATGGCCACGCTCGGCGTAGCCCTGGCCGGTTATGCGGTGGCGATCGTGCTGGCCTTCGTGCTGGCGGTGGCGATCACCAGCTCGCGGCTGCTCTCGCGCATCCTGTTGCCCTGGCTGATCGTGATCCAGTCCACGCCGATCATCGCGGTGGCGCCGATCATCGTGGTCACCCTGGGTGCGGGCCATCTGCCCAGGGTGGTGATCACCACCCTGATCGCCTTCTTCCCGCTGGTGATCGGCATCGCCACCGGCCTGGCCGCGGTGCCGCCCGAAATGCTCGAGCTCTCGCGTTCACTGCGCGCGCCGCGTTCACGGGAGTACCTGCAGGTGCGCATGCCGTTTGCCGTGCCCTACATCTTCTCGGCGCTCAAGGTGGCGATCACGCTGGCGGTGATCGGCGCGGTGGTGGCCGAGTTCGTGGCCGCCGAGCGCGGTCTGGGCTATCTCATCCTGTTCACCACCTCGACCTTCAAGATCCCCACCGCCTTCGCGGCGCTTGCCCTGCTGGTGGGCAGCAGCCTGAGCCTGTACGGCCTGATCGTGTGGTTGCAGCGGCGCTGGTTCCCGTGGAGCATCACGGCCCATGACTGACACCCTGCCCCCCGCCCCCCCGCAAGACCTGTTGATCGCGCATCTGCGCGCCGCCAACGAGGTCGGCCGGGCGGCCACGGCCGCCGGCCATCATCCCTTCGGCGCGCTGCTGGTCGGGCCCGATCAGCGCACCGTGCTGATGACCCAGGGCAATGTCGACACGGTGAACCACGCCGAGTCGACCCTGGTGCGGCGCGCCGCCGAGCAGTACAGCCCGGCCTTCCTGTGGCAGTGCGCGCTCTACACCTCGGTGGAGCCCTGCTGCATGTGCGCCGGCACCGCCTACTGGGCGCACATCGGCACGGTGGTGTTCGGCATGACCGAGCGCGACCTGCTCGCGGCCACGCTCGACCATCCCGAGAATCCCACGCTCGACCTGCCGGCTGCCGATGTCTTCGCCCGCGGCCAGAAGCCGGTGCGGCTGATCGGTCCGGTGGCCGAGGTGCGCGACGAGGTGCTCGCCCTGCAGCGCGCCTTCTGGCGCGAGCGCCCGCGCCAATGAGCCTGCTTGCGCCGACCCCGCCTGACTTCGCGCTGAGCCCGCACCGCCGTCCGGCCGATGCCCAGCGTGCCTGGAATGCGGCCGGTGGCAGCGCGGTCTTCGCGGGCGGCGCCACCGCGCTGCAACTCGCCTGGACGGCCGGTGGCGCGCCCGCGCCGCAGACCCTCATCCCGGTAGCCGCCTGCGCCGGCAGCATCGGCATCTCGCGGGACGGCCCCTGGCTGCGCCTGGGCGCGGCCGACAGCCTCGAGGCAGTGCGCAGCCACGCGCTGGTGCGCGCGCATGCGCCGCTGCTTGCCGCGGCCTGCGACCGGATTGGCTCG
Organism: Quisquiliibacterium sp.; assembly: GCF_982640115.1. Classification (NCBI taxonomy): domain Bacteria; kingdom Pseudomonadati; phylum Pseudomonadota; class Betaproteobacteria; order Burkholderiales; family Burkholderiaceae; genus Quisquiliibacterium; species Quisquiliibacterium sp. Next base: position 6,521 of record NZ_CEXFHW010000196.1, read on the forward strand.
CTCGCCCTGCGTCGTCTGGGCACGCTCGGCGGCAACCTCGGCTGGCGCTTCGGCGATGCCATCGGCGCCCTGCTCGCGCTCGACGCGCAGGTGCTCGACGCCCGGGATCAGTGGCAGTCCCTGAGCGAGGTGCTCGCGCTGCCTCGGCTGCCCCTGCTGGTGGCGCTGCGGGTGCGCGCAGGGGCCGCGGCCGACTGGCGCTTCGAAAAGCTCGGCGGGCGGCTCGCCTTCAGCCCCACCCGATGGAGCCTGGCCATGGCCAGGGGCTTGCCCCCCGACGACGCAGCCGACGCGGCTGACGCGGCCCTCGCGCCGGGCTGGCGTCTGGCGGCCGGCGGCGCCGGCCTGCCGGTGCG
>NZ_CEXFHW010000197.1:0-6851 GCF_982640115.1 Quisquiliibacterium sp.
ACTCATGCCGGGGGCACGCGCATGGCCTGCGCCGCGGCGGTCTGGCGAGCCCGGTAGGCGGCCAGTCGCTGCGCGAGCGCGGCATCGGTCAGGGCGATGGCCGCCACCGCGTGCAGCGCGGCATTGGCCGCCCCGGCCTCGCCGATGGCGAAGGTGGCCACCGGCACGCCGCGCGGCATCTGCACGATGGACAGCAGGGAGTCTTCGCCGCGCAGGTAGCGCGAGGGCACCGGCACGCCGTAGACCGGCACCAGGGTCTTGGCGGCCAGCATGCCCGGCAGGTGGGCCGCGCCGCCGGCGCCGGCGACGATCGCACGCAGGCCGCGCCCGGCGGCCTGCTCGGCATAGCGGAACATCTCGTCGGGCATGCGGTGGGCCGACACCACCGCGGCCTCGTGGGGCACCTGCAGTTCGGCGAGGATGGCCACCGCGTGCTGCATGACCTCCCAGTCGCTGCTGCTGCCCATCACCACCCCCACCAGGGGCTGTGCGTCGCTCATCGGATCTCCCCGGTTCAGTCGAGCCCGCGGCCGGTGATGCGCACCAGCGCCTCGCGGTACTTGTCGGCGGTGCGCGCGATCACCTCGGGCGGCAGCGGCGGCGCGGGCGGGCGCTTGTCCCAGTCGAGACCCTCGAGGTAGTCGCGCACGAACTGCTTGTCGAAGGACGGCGGCGAGATGCCGGGCCGGTAGCTGTCGGCCGGCCAGAAGCGCGAGGAGTCGGCGGTGAGCACCTCGTCCATGAGGTGCAGCCGGCCGGCGTCATCGAGCCCGAACTCGAACTTGGTGTCGGCGATCAGGATGCCGCGGGTGGCCGCGTACTCGCTCGCGCGCCGGTAGAGCTCGAGGCTGATCTCGCGGATCTGCTGCGCAAGGGCGGCGCCGATGCGCGCCGACATCTCGTCGAAGCCGATGTTCTCGTCGTGCTCGCCGCGCTCGGCCTTGGCCGCGGGCGTGAAGATCGGCTCGGGCAGCCGCTCGGCCTGCGCGAGGCCGGCCGGCAGCCGGATGCCGCAGACCGCGCCGCTGGCCTGGTAGTCCTTCCAGCCGGAACCGATCAGGTAACCGCGCACCACCGCCTCGACCAGGATCGGCCGCAGCCGCTTGACCACCATGGCCCGGTCGCGCACCTGTGCGCGCTCATCGGCCGCCACCACGGTCTCGGGGTCGATGCCGGTGAGATGGTTGGGCACCACATCGGCCAGCCGATCGAACCAGAAGAGCGCCATGCGGTTGAGCACCCGGCCCTTGTCAGGGATGGGCTCGGCCATCACCACATCGAAGGCCGAGAGCCGGTCGGAGGTGACGATCAGCAGGCGGTCTTCGCCGAGCGCGTAGTTGTCGCGGACCTTGCCGCGGCCAAGCAGCGGCAGGGAATGCAGCGTGGACTGGTGCAGGGTGGGGGCGGGTGTCACGGCGGGGCGGGGCGCGAAAGAGGCCGAACCCGTCATTCTGACACCAATGGCAGCCAGGGCCGGATCCAGCCCAGCCCGGCGCTGGTGCCGGCCCGCGGCCGGTACTCGCAGCCGATCCAGCCGGTGTAGCCGACCTCGTCGAGCACGGCGAAAAGATAGGGATGGTGCAGCTCGCCCAGGTCGGGCTCGTGGCGCTGCGGCACGCCGGCGATCTGCACATGGCCCACGCCGTCGATGTGGCGGCGGATCTTCATGGCCACATCGCCCTCGACGATCTGGCAGTGATAGAGGTCCATCTGCACCTTGAGCCGCGGCTGCCCGATCTGCGCGCGCAGGTCATGGGCCTGGGCCTGGGTGTTGAGCAGGTAGCCGGGAATGTCGCGGGTGTTGATCGGCTCGATCAGGGTGTCGAGCCCGGCCTGCGCCAGACGCTGCGCGGCCCAGGCAAGGCGCTCGGCGTAGAGAGCCCACTGCGCCTGCCGCTGCGACGGATCGCGCACCAGGCCGGCCATGACATGCAGCCGCGGACAGCCCAGCGCCGCGGCGTACTCGATCGCGGTGTCGATGCCGCGGCGGAACTCGTCCTCGCGGCCGGGCAGGCTGGCGATGCCGCGCTCGCCGGCGCCGAAGTCGCCGGGCGGGGCGTTGAACAGCACCTGCTGCAGGCCGTTGTCGCGCAGCCGGGCGGCGATCTCGGCGGCGGGATGCTCGTAGGGGAACAGGAACTCCACCGCGCGGAAGCCGTCGCGCGCGCAGGCCGCGAAACGATCGAGGAACGGCACCTCGGTGTACATCATGGAGAGATTGGCGGCGAAACGCGGCATGGTGGGGCTCCGGTGGGCGCGGCGATGGGCGGCAGTTTAAGCGCCCCGGGCATCGCTTCGGCTATCGTGACCCCTGACCGATGCCCTGCAGGATGCGCATGCGACCTCAATCCTCCCTGCTGCGGCGGCTCGCCCGCCGACTTTCCCCGACCTGCTTCGCCGCCCTGCTGGCCTTGCCGCTGACCGGCACGGCAACCGCGGCCGGCCTGCCGATCGCCGACGCCCACATCCACTACAGCCACGACGCCTGGGCGCTGGTGCCCACGGCCGAGGTGATCGGCCTGATGCGTCAGGCCGGTCTGCGGCTGGCGCTGGTGTCCAGTTCCGACGATGAGGGCACGCAGCGCCTGCACCAGGCCGCGCCCGAGCTGGTGGTGCCCAGCCTGCGGCCCTACCGGACCCGCGCCGACGCCTCGGGCTGGACCCGCGACCCGTCGATCATCCCCCACCTCGAGGACCGGCTGCGGCGCTTCCGCTACGCCGCGATCGGCGAGTTCCATCTGTATGGCGCCGACGCCGACCTGCCGGTGCCGCGGCGCATGGTCGCGCTCGCCCGCGAGCACCGGCTCATCCTGCATGCCCACTCCGATGCCGATGCCATCGAGCGCCTGTTCGCGCAGTACCCGCAGGCGCGCATCCTGTGGGCGCATGCCGGCTTCGAGCGGCCGGCCGCGGTGCGCGAGATGCTGCGCCGCCATCCGCAGCTGTGGGCCGACCTCGCCTTCCGCAACGACCCGGGCAGCCGTGGCGAGGTCGATCCCGACTGGCGCGCGGCCTTCGAGGAGTTCCCCGAGCGATTCATGCTCGGCACCGACACCTTCACGCCGGAACGCCTGCACTACATCCCGGCCCACGCCGAGTGGGCGCGCGGCTGGCTGGCGGCGCTGCCGCCAGCGCTGGCCGAGCGCATCGCCTGGCGCAACGCCGAGGCGCTGCTGCTGCCGGTGTGGCAGGCTCATCGCGCCGCTGCAGCCGACGCAGACTGCCCGGCTCCGACCGGAGGCTGGCGCCTGAGCGCGCCGGGCATGGCCATGAGCGTGCGCGCCGATCCGCCGGCCCCGCGCGTGGGCGAGCGCTTCTCGCTGCACATCGCGCTATGCCCCGGCGAGCCGGGCCGGCGCATCGACAGCCTGGGCGTGGACGCGACCATGCCGGAGCACCGCCACGGCATGAACTACCGGCCGCAGGTGCGCCGCCTCGATGAGCGTCACTTCCAGGCCGACGGTCTGCTCATGCACATGCCGGGCCGCTGGGAACTGGTGCTCGAGGCCCGCGGGCCGGGTGGCGGCCAGCGGCTCACGCAGGAGATCCGGCTGCCATGAGCCCTCGGGCGGGCAGGCTGTTGCTGGCCATGGCCGTAGCCGTGGCCCTGACGAGCCTCGCGCCCGCGCTGCCCGGCACCCCGCTGCTGACCCGGGCCCGGGCCGGTACCGAGCCGCCCGGGCCACCCCTCAGCCCGGCCGAGCGCGCGCAGGTGCTCTCGCACGGCCCCTGGCCGGGCGCCACCCCGGGCGACCCCGGCAACCGGTTCTCGGGACTGGCGCCAGCCCAGGCGCTCGGGCGCCTGCTCTTTGACGAGCCGGCGCTGTCGGGCGATGGCCGCCTGGCCTGCCGCAGCTGCCACGACCCGGCGCGCGGCTTCACCGACGGCCTGCCGACCGCGCAGGGACGCGCCCCGCTGGCACGCAACACCCAGGGACTGAACGACCTCGCCCTGCAACGCTGGTTCGGCTGGGACGGGGGCAGCGACAGCCTCTGGGCAGCCAGCCTGCGCCCGCTGCTCGATCCGCGCGAGATGGGCGCCACGGCCGCGGGGGTGGCCCGGGCCATCCGCGAACGGCCGGCGCTGGCCGCGCTGCTCGCCCGCGCCCGTGCCGCGGCCGGCCCCGGCGCCTTCCCGCCAGGCACCCCGCCCGACGAGGCCGATCTGGTCGACGCCGCCAAGGCGATCGGGGCCTGGCTGGCCAGCCTGCGCTCACCGCGCACCGCCTTCGACGACTTCCGCGATGCGCTCGCCCGCGACGACCACGCCGCGACGGCGCGCTACCCCGCGGCCGCGCTGCGCGGGCTGCGCCTGTTCATCGGCGAGGGTCGCTGCCATCTCTGCCATGTCGGCCCGGCCTTCTCCAACGGCGAATTCCACGACATCGGCATGCCCTTCATGACCGGACCCGGTCAGGTCGATCCCGGCCGCCATGCCGGGCTGCGGCGCCTGCTCGCCGATCGCCACAACCTGGGCGGCGGCTTCGCCGATCCGCCCCCGCCCGGCACGCCGCCCGAACGCGATCCGGCGCTCAAGACCCGCACGGTGAATCCGCAGCACCGCAACTTCGGCGAGTGGCGCACGCCGAGCCTGCGCGGGCTCTCGGCGAGCGCGCCCTACATGCACGACGGCCGCCTGCCGAGCCTGGCGGCGGTGATCGACCACTACGACCGCATCGACACCGAGCGGCTGCATGCCGACGGCGAGTCGCTGCTGCGTCCGCTGCGCCTGAGCCCGGCCCAGCGCGCCGATCTGCTCGCCTTCCTGCTCAGCCTCGACCCCCAGCCCTCGCCGAATGCGCCGAGGCTGCGATAAAGTCCGGGCACCGCAACGCTGACCCACCCCGCAAAGGAACCCCGCCATGGGCGCCAACGACGCAGTCCGCATCATCGAGGACATCGGCCAGTACCTGCCGCAGATGACCGAGTGGCGCCGCCACATCCATGCCAACCCCGAGACCGCCTTCGAAGAGGTGGGCACCGCCGCCTATGTGGTGCAGCGCCTGCGCTCCTTCGGCGTCGACGAGGTGCACGAGGGCATCGCCCGCACCGGCGTGGTCGGCGTGATCCATGGCCGCAACGGCCCGGGCGGCGCGGCCATCGGCCTGCGCGCCGACATGGACGCGCTCGACATGCAGGAAGGCACCGGGCTGCCCTGGGCCTCGCGCAACGCCGGCAAGCACCATGCCTGCGGCCACGACGGCCACACCGCCATGCTGCTGGGCGCGGCCCGGCATCTGGCCCGCACCCGCGCGTTCGACGGCACGGTCTATGTGATCTTCCAGCCGGCCGAAGAGAACGAGGGCGGCGCCCGCGTGATGGTCGAGGAGGGTCTGTTCGAGCGCTTCCCCATGCAGGCGGTGTTCGGCATGCACAACATCCCCGGCATCCCGGCCGGTCACATCGCGGTCAAGGCCGGCCCGATGATGGCCTCCTACGACATGTTCGAGATCACCATCACCGGCCGCGGCTCGCATGGCGCCATGCCGCACAAGGGCATCGACCCGATCGTGATCGGCGCCGAGCTCACCCAGAAGCTGCAGACCGTGGTCAGCCGCAATGTCGATCCCATCGACCCCGCGGTGCTGTCGGTGACCAAGTTCCACTCCGGCTCGGCCTGGAATGTGATCCCCAACGAGGCGGTGCTCGGCGGCACGGTGCGCGCCTTCGATACCCGGGTGCAGGACCTGATCGAATCGCGCATCCGCGAGCTGTGCGCCGGCACCGCGGCCTCGCATGGCGCCGAGATCCATGTCCGCTACGAGCGCCGCTACCCGCCCACCGTCAACCACGCCGAGCAGGCCGCCCTGTGCACGCGCGTGGCCGAGGCGCTGGTCGGCCCCGATCGCGTCAACCGTGACCCGCGCCCGGCGATGGGCTCGGAAGACTTCGCCTGGATGCTGCTTTCCAAGCCGGGCTGCTATGTGTGGATCGGCAACGGCACCGGCAGCGAGGGCGGCTGCATGGTCCACAACCCCGGCTACGACTTCAACGACGGCATCCTGTCCACCGGCGCCGCCTACTGGGTGAAGCTCGCCGAAACCGCGCTGGCGCAGGCCTGAGCCAGGCCGGCGTGCCGCTCAGTCGGCGAGCAGCGCCTGCACCGCCTCGCGGATGAAGGCCTCGTCGGCAGGGCTGGCCACCGGGTTGCCGGCCCGGTGTCCCCAGGGCGAGACAATGGGCCGCAGCTCGCCGCGGCGCAGGTGCGCGAGCTCGCGGCGGCTGTCCTCCACCCGGAAGTAGGCATCCTGGTCGCAGGGCATCAGCAGCACCCGCGCGCTGATGTCGCGCAGCGCCGCCGGCAGGTCGCCGCGGTAGCGCGGCTGCGCCGCGATGTCGCCGTGCTGCCAGGTCCAGAGCTGCGCGAGCAGATCGGCCGGATCGCGGCGCGAGAACACCGTCTCCCAGCTGCGCACCAGGAAGTCCTCCTGCGAGCTGAAGCCCATGCCGCGCCAGAGCTCGTCGCGGTAGAAGTCCTGCGACAGCGCCATGGTGGCGTACAGGCGCGCCATCGCCCGGAAGCCGCGCACCGGCCGCTCGTGGAAGACGCCGTCGCGCCAGGCCGGATCGGCGGTGAGCGCGGCCCGCACCGCGTCGATGAACACCGCGTTGTGCGGCGCGCAGCGCGCCGATCCGCAGACCACCGCGATGCGCTCGACCCGCTCGCCGAACAGGCTCGCCCAGTGGTAGGCCTGCATGCCGCCCATCGACCAGCCATAGACCAGCCGCACCCGCTCCACCCCGAAGACCTCGGCGAGCAGGCGCTCCTGCACCCGCACCGCGTCATGGTAGGTGACCTCGGGATAGCGATCGCCGGTGAGCGGCCAGCCGGTGTTCGAGGGCGAGGACGA
>NZ_CEXFHW010000198.1:0-6812 GCF_982640115.1 Quisquiliibacterium sp.
GCGGTTTTGGCGATGCCACTGGACAGGGCGTCCAGCACGTCACCCATTTCTTCAGCCCGTGGGTTCGAAGATGAGGTGTTGTTGGTAGCCATGGACTTGCTCCTTGATGCCAGTACGAAGTGTTTTCATACAGGTTCATACCGTTTGGCTACGCGTTTTTTCTCAGCGGGGCGGGTTGGTGCATCACAAAGGATGGGCTGCTTTCGGCCACGACCTGCCTCTCGCGATGCGTCCAATACCCGCCAGCCGCCTAATGCGTTGCCGCAGGGTCGTACCCGACCCACTGCTTCGTCGCAAAGTGCATGACTTGCCTCGCTGTCGTGCGACACTCGCGCTTGACTCCATAACTTGCTGCCGTGCCATGAAAACCAGTAAGTCGAAGTTGTTGTCCAGCGTCGCCGCGATGGCGATCCTGCTCATCGGCACATTTGTCAATGCTGCCGGCTTCCAGCAAGGAGCCGCAGCCGACCCGGGTGGCAATCCAATCGTGATCGGTATCTGGTATCCGAGCCAGACCGTTGCCAAACCCGTCTCGATGGGCCCGACGACGATGACGGTCGCAATCAACGCGCCGGTGAACGGCAAGGCATTGCCCATGATCGTGATGTCCCACGGAACGGGCGGTTCCAACCTCGGACATTTCGACACAGCCATTGCGCTCGCAGACGCGGGCTTTGTTGTGGTGGCCATGAACCATACAGGCGACAACTACGCAGACCAGAGTCGCAGCACCGACATCATGGATAGGCCAAGGCAGGTCAGCCGTGTGATCGACCACATGCTGTCAACCTGGGAGGGGCGTGTGGTGATCGACCCGCAGCGCGTCGGCATGTTTGGCCATTCCGCAGGCGGATTTACTGCGCTTGCAATCATCGGTGGCGTCCCGGACTTAACGAAGATCATTCCGATGTGCAAGGAGTATCCCGGCGACTTCGCATGCCAGTTGGTGGCCAAGAGTGGAAACCCGCGCGTCGTGCCTGTCACCGCAATGGTTGCCGACGCACGTATCAAGGCGGCAGTGGTCGTTGCGCCAGCGCTTGGATTCACGTTCTCGCAGGACAGCCTGAAAAACGTCAAGGTGCCTGTGCAACTCTGGCGAGCCGAGTATGACACCTTGGCACCGCACCCGCGATATGCGGAGGCGGTGCGACAGGCGCTACCCGAAGCGCCGGACTATCGGGTCGTTGCAGATGCCGGTCACTTCGATTTCCTGGCCCCCTGCAGCGCTGCGCTCGCATCGTTGGCCCCTGCAATCTGCACGAGTCAGGCGGGCTTCGATCGGGCAGCGTTCCATGTTGGCTTTAATTCAGAAGTCGTGAAATTTTTCGAGAAGACACTCGAAAAACGCTGAATTGGCTAAACGCTTAACTGATCGGCGACAACTTCGCGCACGAAACGTCTCTGTGCACCAATTGGCGGTTCCCTGACGACTTTCTACAAAGGGTCCAAAGGGCACGGTGGGGCAACCTATCAGGTTCGAATTCCGCATCACCCTAAAACACGGATTCTGAAAACGCTCGTTACGAGAAGATGTCTCAACGTTTAGAAAGATGAATCGGACCCCAAGAGCTTGATCTACTTGTCCTTGTAAAGCTCAGGTGGTTTGTGATGAAGCATGTTCCGCCCCGCCGGAAAATGAAGACATCAGACCGCTGCCCAGCGGCCTTTTTCTTTGTCGGCCGCCATCAGCGGCGCATGCACTCCTAGAATCATGCATCGAGCCAGGGCGCGCGTCCCCGGCCGATCCCCTGGAGGAGCGTCCCATGCAGCCCGCAGTGCCCACCATTCCGGCCCCGGTCTCCCGCGCCCTGCGCAAGTCGACGCTCAGCGTGTCGGGGGGCATCGCCTGCCTGACGATGACCGATGCGCCGAGCCGCAACGCGATGACCCAGGACCTCAAGGACGATCTCGACGAGGTGGTGCGCCTGGCCGCCAGCAGCGATGACTGGCGGGCGCTGGTGATCACCGGCTCGCCGGGGGTGTTCTGCGCGGGCGGCGATCTGCGCGCGCTGACCTCCCGTCGCAACCCCGATGGTTCGCCGGTGCGCGATGTCGAGGGCATCCGCCGGCGCATGAGCCGCAGCCATGCCTGGTTCGAGAAGCTCTACAACCTCGAGATGCCGGTGATCGCCGCGGTGGACGGCCCGGCCTTTGGCGCCGGCTTCTCGCTGGCGCTGGCCTGCGACTTCATCGTGGCCTCGCCGCGGGCGAGCTTCTGCATGGCCTTCAACCGTATCGGCGCGCTGCCCGACCTCGCGGCGCTCTACCTGCTGCCGCGCATGATCGGTCAGCGCCGCGCCAAGGACATCATGATGACCGCGCGGGTGGTCTCGGTGGAAGAGGCCAGCACGCTGGGCCTGGTGCACTCGGTGCATGAGCCTTCTGCGGTCATCGAGGCTGCGATGGCCATGGCGCGCAGCTTCGCACAGGGCTCGCCCCAGGCGCTTGCCATGACCAAGCTCTTCACCAACCAGTCGCTCGAGTCCGACTACGCCACCATGGCGCGCCTCGAGGGCACGGGTCAGGCGGCCTGCCTGAACAGCGACTACTTCTTCGAGGCGGTGGCCCGCTTCATGGACCGCAAGCCGCCGCGTTTCGACTGGCCGCACTGAGCGGCGCCTGCGCCGCGTGGCGCACCGCGTCGGCGAGCGCATAGTCGGGCCCGCGGCAGATCCGTTCGAAGTACGAGGCGTGCGCGTCGCTGCCGGCGGGCCACTGGCGCAGGAAGGTGTCCCGCCAGCGGTGCTGGTCGATGTCGAGCGCGATCGCGTCGATGTGGGCTTCGCCCACGCGCACCCCGAAGCGGCGCGTCTCGCCGCTGACCGGCGTGGTCGCAATCCGGGTGAGCAGCCCGGCGGTGTCGCCGCTGAAGTTGGGCATGCCGCTCGCGCCGTTGTTGAACACCCAGCCGTGCCGGCCATCGCCGGCCAGCCCCAGCTGCTGGAACACCGGCAGGCAGGTGTGGGTGCAGGCGAAGGCATCCACCTGCGCGCGCGCGAACCAGTCGCGCACCGTGTCGAGGTGGGCGGGGTCACGCAGATGCTCCTGGGCGAAGCCCCAGCCGGCGAGCGACTGCGCATCACCATGAACGATGCCGATCCGCAGGCCCGCCGCATCGGCGCGCAGCCACATCGGCAATGCCTGCAGTTGCGCGCGTTCGGCGGCGCTCGGCGCCTGCCGAAGGCGGGCGTGGATGCGGTTGGAGCGCGCCACGACCGCGTCGCCCACCCACTCGGGGTAGGCGCAGCCGCAGCCCGGGTCCTCGCCCTCGTCGGGCGGCGGCGCGGCAAGCTCGGTCTCGACATTGCCGCGCAGGGCCCGGTGCGCCAGCACGCCACGCTGCACCTGCGCGAAGAGCGCCGGATCGGTGTCGAACCAGTGGAAGTCGCCATTGAAGACCAGGCACTTGCGGCCGGACTCCCGATCGAACCGGGCCAGCACCGCGTCGAGCGCCAGCGGATTGCCGTACAGGCCGCCCACGACATAGAGCACTTCGAGATCCTGCAGATCGGCCGGCGCCGGGCTGGCGAAGACGTCAGGTTGATAGCGGTAATGCAGCGGACAGGTCCGGCCGGGGGCGTCGTCTTGCGGCGGGCGGACTTGCGGCGGATCGGCCTGGGGCTGGGCCGCCTGCGGTGCCTGAACGGTGTGCGCGGCGCTCATCGGCGCTCCCAGTCGTGATAGCGCGCCACCCAGCGCAGCAGCCGCTGCGGTGCATGGTCGCGTTTCCACTGGCCGGCGGCGTACTTGTTCGCCTCGGCCAGGGTGGGGTAGGTGTGGATGGTGCCCAGGATGCGGTTCAGGCCCAGGCCGTGCCGCATGGCCAGCACCCAGGGGGCGAGCAGCTCGCCGGCATGTTCGCCGACGATGCACACGCCCAGGATGCGGTCCTTGCCGGGCACGGTGAGCACCTTCACGAAGCCGTGCGCGACGCCGTCGGCGATCGCACGATCGAGGTCGGCGAGGTCATAGCGCGTGACCTCGTGGGCGATGCCCTGCGCGGCCGCCTCGGCCTGCGACAAACCCACACGCGCCACCTCGGGATCGGTGAAGGTGGTCCAGGGGATCACCGAGTAGTCGGCCCTGAACCGGCGGAATCGCCCGAAGAGCGCATTCACCGCGGCATACCAGGCCTGATGGGCCGCGACATGGGTGAGCTGGTAGGGGCCGGCCACATCGCCCACCGCGTAGATGTTCGGATAGAGGGTCTGCAGCCAGGCATTGGTCTGGATGGTGCCGCGCTCGCCGAGCGGGATGCCGAGCTCTTCCAGGCCGTAGCCGGTCACCCGCGGGGAGCGGCCCACCGCGCACAGGATCTGGTCGAAGGCCAGCGCATGCTCCTGGCCATCCTGGCCCACGATCAGGCGGCGGCCCTGCGCGTCTTGCTCAACCCGCAGCGCCTGGTGACCGGTGAGCAGCCTGACGCCGTCGGCACGCAGGGACGCGGCCACCTGCTCGGCCACCTCGGGGTCTTCGCGGGCGAGCACGCGGGGCGCCATCTCCACCTGGGTTACCTCGGACCCGAGCCGGGCGAAGCTCTGCGCCAGCTCGCAGCCGATCGGCCCGCCGCCCAGCACCACCAGCCGGCGCGGCAGTTCGGTCAGCGACCACAGGTTCTCGCTGGTGAGAAAGCCCGCCTCGCGCAGCCCCGGAATTGCCGGCACCACCGGGCTGGCACCCGCGGCGATCACGATGCTGCGCGTGGTCAGGCGCTGCACCGCGCCATCGGCCAGCGTGACCTCGACGCACCAGGGGCTGACGATGCGGGCATGTCCCTGCAGCACCTCCACACCGAGTGCCGTGTACCGCTCGACCGAGTCATGGGGTTCGATATCGGCGATCACCCGGTGCACGCGCCGCATCACCGCCGCGAAGTCCACCGTGCCGGTGGCTGCACTGATGCCGAACCCCTCGGCTTGCCGGAGCTGGTGGGCGAGCCTGGCCGAGCGGATCAGCGCCTTGCTGGGCACGCAGCCCGAGTTGAGGCAGTCACCGCCCATGCGGTGGCCTTCCACCAGCGTGACCCTGGCCTTGACCGCCGCGGCGATGTACGCGGTGACCAGCCCGCCGGCACCGGCCCCGATCACCACCAGGTTGCGGTCATAGCGGGCCGGCCGCGGCCAGCGGGCATACTGGCGGCGCGCCTGCGCCCAGGCCACGGCGCGTGAGGCCAGCAGCGGAAAAAGGCCCAGCAGCACGAAGCTGCCGAGCAGCCCGGGCGAGAGGATGTCGCCGGCCGAGCGGATGGCGGCAAGCTGGGTGCCGGCGTTCACATAGACCGCCGTGCCGGCCAGCATGCCGATCTGGCTCACCAGGTAGAAGCGGCCCGCGCCCATCGGCGTGAGACCCATCAGCAGGTTGATCAGCCAGAACGGGAACACCGGCACCAGCCGCAGCGTGAGCAGATACGCGGTGCCTTCGCGCGCGACCCCCTGGTTGATCGGGGCCAGTGACTTGCCCAGGCGCGCCTGCACGAGATCACGCAGCAGGTAGCGCGACGCCAGGAAGGCCAGCAACGCACCCAGGCTCGAGGCGAACGAGACCACCAGCAGGCCAAGGCCCAGACCGAAGATCGCCCCTGCGGCCAGGGTGAGGATCACGGCGCCCGGAATCGACAGCGCCGCCGCGAGCACATACACGCCGAAGAAGGCGAGCACCGTGATCAGCGGTCGCGCCTCGTAGGCGCCGAGCAGCGCGGCGTGACTGGACTGCAACTGCTCGAGGGTGAGCAGTCGCGCGAGTTCGCCGTGGCGGTAGAGCGCCACGGCACCGGCGAGCGCGAGCAGCGCGCCCAGCCAGGGCAGGGCGCGGCGGCCGCGGCGCATCAGGTGGCGACCCCGATCGCAGCCTGCGACTGGGCCGGCGCCTGAGCGCCATCGGACGCCTCGGGCACCAGTGCGCCACCGCAGCTGCTGCCCTGCCCGGCGGTGCAGCCGTAGCAGTGCCCGGCCACCCGGATCGGGGAATCTTCTGCGTCGACCTTGAGCAGATCGCGCAGATGCGCGCGGGTCTGCCCCCGCAGGCCAGCCGGCATGCCCAGCATCTGGTTGAAGTCGCAGTCATGGAGATTGCCCTGCCAGTCGACGCTGATCAGGCTGCGGCACATCACCGTGTCCAGGTTCTCGGGGCGATGGGCCGACCGCAGCAGCTGCATGTAGGCATCGAACTGGCCGTGGCTGAGCAGCGTGCTGCCGAATCGCTGGATCGGCATGTTGGCCAGCGCGAACAGGTGGTTGAACTCGATGCCGAAGTGCTGCCGCAGTTCGCGCTTGTAATCGGCCTCGAGTGGCCCCTGGGCTGGCGGCAGGCTGGGGCCCTGCGGGTTGTAGACCAGATTGAGCACCAGTCCGGTACCGGGCCTGCCGTAGCCGAGCGCATTGAGCTGTTGCAGACCCGCGATGCTGCGCTCGAATACCCCATTGCCGCGCTGCCGGTCGACATTGGCCGGGGAATAGCAGGGCAGGGAGGCGGTGATTTCCACCCGCTGCCCGGCCAGAAAATCCGCCAGCGAGGCCTGACCCGGCTCCGAAAGAATGGTCAGGTTGCAGCGGTCGATCACCCGCGTGCCGAGGGCACGGGCATCGGCAACCAGATCACGGAAATGGGGATTGAGTTCGGGCGCTCCGCCGGTGAGATCGAGCGTGCTGATTTTCCGGGCGCGCAGCACCGCCAGCACCGTGTTGATGGTTGGCGCGTCCATCATCTCGGTGCGATTCGGACCGGCGTTCACATGGCAATGCAGGCAGCTCTGATTGCAGCGATACCCGAGATTGACCTGCAGGGTTTCAAGTCGGCGGCGACGCAGCGCCGGA
>NZ_CEXFHW010000199.1:0-6792 GCF_982640115.1 Quisquiliibacterium sp.
CAGCTCGAGCGAGACCTCGTGCAGGTCCATGCCGAAGCGATCGGTGCGGGGCAGCGAGAGCCCGCGCACGGCCAGGGCCAGCTCGCCCGTTCGCGTGGGGCCGGGCGTGACCTGTGGCGGCTCGGCGCCGATCATCAGGCGAGACAGGCTGGCGTTGGTCTCCTGGGTGGGATCGACCACGCCGGTGACCCGGCCGCCGCGCAGCACGGTGCAGCGGTGGCACAGCGCCCGGATCTCGTCGAGCTTGTGGCTGATGTAGAGGATGCTGCAGCCCGTGGCGGCAAGCCGGCGCAGGGTGACGAACAGCCGCTCCACCGCCTGCGGCATGAGCACCGAGGTGGGTTCGTCAAGGATCAGCAGCCGCGGCTCGACCAGCAGCGCGCGCACGATCTCCACGCGCTGACGCTCGCCCACCGACAGGGTATGCACCGGGCGCTCGGGGTCGATTTCCTGGCCGTACTCGGCGGCCTTCTCGCGGATGCGCCGGCTGGTCTCGGCCAGGCTCTGGCCCGGGGGCAGGCCCAGCCAGACATTCTCGGCCACGCTCAGGGTGTCGAAGAGCGAAAAGTGCTGGAAGACCATGGCCACGCCCAGGGCCCGGGCCTCATGGGGGCCGCGGATGCGCACCGGCCGGCCATCGAAGAGCACCTCGCCGCCGTCGGGGCGCACCGCACCGTAGACGACCTTCATGAGGGTGGACTTGCCGGCGCCGTTCTCGCCGAGCACCGCGTGGATCTCGCCGGGGGCCACGGTGAGCGACACCCGGTCATTGGCAAGCACCGCCGGATACTGCTTGGTGATCTCGCGAAGCTCGAGGCGGGGCGCGGTCATGGGCGGGAGGTGGGCCGGGAGGAGACCGGATTCAGCGCAGCTGGGCGGCGGCGCGACGGACCTGATCGCGCAACCAGCGGCAGGCCGCCGATGCCTGGGTTCGATCATGCCAGAGCTGGAAATACCTGAGCCCCGGCATCGGAATCGGGCAGGGCACGATGCGCACCGGCAGGCTCTCGGTGAAACGCGAGCAGAACAGCCGGCCGGTGGTGAGCACCAGCAGCGAGTCGGCCACCATCGCCGGCGTGAGCGCGAAGTGCGGGCAGCGCACGCTGACATGACGGCGCATGCCCGACTGCGCGAGCAGCTCGTCGATCACGCCGCGGGCGCCGGGGTAGGTGGGCGTGGGCGCGACATGGTCGCAGGCGAGATAGCGCTCGGAGGTCCAGCCGCGACGCACCGCTGGGTGGCGGCTGGCCACCAGACACACGATCTCGTCCTGGAACAGGCGGCCGATGTGCAGATCGGACGGTGGGCGCAGCCAGTTGCCCACCACCAGGTCGAGCTCGCCGGCGGCCAGCCGCGCCCGGTAATCGGAATCGGCGGTGAGCGGCAGGATCTCGATGCCGGCGGACGGGGCCTGGGCCTTGATCGCCGACACCAGCAGCGGCAGGAAGCGCGGATCGAGGAAGTCGCTGGCCGCGACCCGGAAGACCCGATCGGTGGCGGCCGGCGAGAACTGCGCCTGGTCGCGGTCCTCGAAGAGCTCCCGGGCGGCCGCCAGCAGGCTGGCCGCAGGTGCCGCCAGCGCGCGTCCGCCGTCGGTGGGCACCATGCCGCGGCCAGCGCGCACCAGGATGGGGTCGCCGGTGAGCTCCCGCAGGCGGGCGAGCGAGGCGCTCACCGCCGGCTGGTGCATGCCGAGACGAAGCGCGGTCTGCGAGACACTGTGGGTCTGGAGCAAGGTGTGCAGGACTCGGATGAGCTGGAGATCGATCCTGCTCAGGGATGCCGGGTTTGCCATAAGACAATCCGTATTCAGAACATAAGTCTGATCATATGATTTATCTGCCCTGCCCGCCTATCGTCAGAGCAGCCCCGTCCGCAACGCCTCCTGCCGGCTCCCGCGCCGGCCGATCGCCATGAGCCTGCCCGCCCGCCCCCTGCGCCTGCTGCGCGGCCTTCGCCCCGTCACCATCGCCGCCCCCGAGCCCGATGCCATGCTGCTCGACTGGCTGCGTGCGGAAGGCGGCCACGGCACCCGCGAGGGCTGCGGCGAGGGCGATTGCGGCGCCTGCACCGTGGTGGTGGGCGAGCTGCAGGAGGGCGCGCTGCGACTGCGCGCCGTCAACAGCTGCATCCGGCCGCTGTCCTCGGTCGATGGCTGCGCGGTGTTCACGGTGGAAGACCTGGCCCAACCCGGCGGCGCGCTGCATCCCGCGCAGCAGGCCATGGTCGACTGTCATGGCTCGCAGTGCGGCTTCTGCACCCCGGGCTTCGTGATGTCGCTCTTCGCGCTCTACCACCAGCACGGCGCGCAGGCGCCGGCGGGCTGCGTGAGCCGCGAGCAGGCCCAGGACGCGCTCTCGGGCAATCTTTGCCGCTGCACCGGCTACCGGCCCATCCTGGAGGCCGCGCAGACCATGCATGCCCTGCCCGCTCGGCCGCTGGACACCGATGCCCTCACCGCGGCCCTGCACGCCCTGCACGACACCGCCGGCGCGCAGCTGCGCGGCGCCACCGGCACCGCCTGGCGTCCCGCCACCCTGGCCCAGGCCCTGCGGGTGCGCGCCGAGGCGCCCGATGCCCTGGTGGTGGCCGGTTCCACCGACACCGGCCTGTGGATCAACAAGCAGCACCAGCGTCCGGCGCAGACCCTCGATCTGGGCGGCGTGGCCGAGCTCGGCCGCATCCGGCGCGAGGCCGGTGGTCTCACGCTCGGCGCGGGCGCGCGCCTGGAAGACGCCTTCCAGGCCCTGGCCGCAGACCACCCCTCGGTGGCGGGCTTTCTGGCGCGCTTTGCCGGGCTGCCGGTGCGCAACGCCGGCACGCTGGGCGGCAACATCGTCAACGGCTCGCCGATCGGCGACTCCATGCCCCTGCTGCTCGCCCTCGACGCGCGTCTCACCCTGGCCAGCGTGCGCGGCGAACGCGAACTGCCGCTCGCGGACTTCTACACCGGCTACCGCCGCAACCGGCTGGCCGCCGACGAGCTGCTCACCGCGGTGCATGTGCCCGCCACGCCGCCCGGCCTGCGGCTGGGCGCCTGGAAGGTCTCCAAACGGCTCGAAGACGACATCTCGGCGGTCTGTCTGGCCATGGCGGTGCAGTGCGAGGGCGGGCATATCGTCGATGCGCGCATCGGCGTGGGCGGCATGGCCGCCACCTGCAGCCGCGCCCCGCAGGCCGAGGCCGCCCTGATCGGCCAGCCCTGGTCGCTGACGGCGCTGCAGGCTGGCGCCGCGGCCCTGCACGGTGAATTCACCCCCATCGATGACCTGCGCGCCAGCGCCGCCTATCGCACCGCCGTGATCGGCAACCTGCTGCTGCGGCTGTGGCACGAAACCGAACCGGGCCACGATCGCCTGGGCAGCCTGCGCGCCCTGACGGTCTGAGGAGAGACGCGATGCACGCCATGGAATCGATCGTCGCCGGCAGCGCCGCCGCCCACGAGAGCGCCCGCGCCCATGTCACCGGCGCGGCCCGCTTCATCGACGACCTGCCGGTGCCGGCGGGCACCCTTCACGCCGCGCCGGTGCTCAGCCCGGTGGCCCACGGCCGGCTGCTCGGCATCGACGCGCAGGCTGCGCTGGCCATGCCGGGCGTGGTGGCCATGGTCACCGCCGACGACATCCCCGGCGATCGGATCCTGGCCAGCTTCAGCCACGATGAACCCATCCTCGCCGAGGGCGAGGTCCACCATGTCGGCCAGGTGGTGGCGCTGGTGGTGGCCACCAGCCACCGGCTCGCCCGTCAGGCCGCCGCGCAGGTACGGTGCCGCATCGAGCCGCTACCGGCGGTGCTCGACATCGCGCAGGCTCTGGCTGCGAACGCGCAGGTGCTGCCCACCGTGCGCCTCAAGCGGGGTGATGCCGCATCGGCCCTGGCGGCCAGCGCGCACCGGCTCTCGGGCGAGTTCACCGTGGGCGGGCAGGAGCACTTCTACCTGGAGGGCCAGGTCGCGCTGGCGCTGCCCCAGGAGGGTGACAGCTGGCTGGTGCACGCCGCCAGCCAGCACCCCGGCGAGGTCCAGCACTGGGTGGCCCATGCCCTGGGCCAGCCGCTGCACGCGGTGCAGGTGATCTGCCGGCGCATGGGCGGTGGCTTCGGCGGCAAGGAGACCCAGGCCGGACATCAGGCGGTGTGGGCGGCCCTGGCCGCGCGCAAGACCGGCCGGCCGGTGAAGCTGCGGCTGGATCGCGACGACGACTTCATGATCACCGGCAAGCGGCACAACTTCCTGTACCGCTACACCGCCGGCTTCGAGGCCGATGGCCGGCTGCGGGCGCTGCGCCTGTTCATGGCCAGCCAGTGCGGCTTCAGCGCCGACCTCTCGGGGCCGGTCAACGATCGCGCGCTCAGCCACATCGACAACACCTACTTCCTCGAGCACCTCGAGGTCGAGTCGGTGCGCTGCCGCACCAACACCCAGTCGAACACCGCCTTCCGCGGCTTCGGCGGCCCGCAAGGCATGATCCTTATCGAGGCGGTGCTCGGCGACATCGCCCGCCACCTCGGCCTCGATCCGCTCGCGGTGCGCCAGCGCAACCTCTACGGCGAGGCGCCGCGCAACACCACGCAGTACGGCATGACGGTGGAGGACAACATCGCGCCCGAGCTGATCGCCGAGCTCGCCCGTGACTGCCGCTATGCCGAACGCCGGGCCGCGGTGGCGGCCTGGAACGCGGCCCATCCGCTGCTCAAGCGCGGGCTGGCGCTCACGCCGGTGAAGTTCGGCATCTCGTTCAACGCCACCCAGTTCAACCAGGCCGGCGCGGTGGTCTCGGTCTACACCGACGGGTCGGTGCTGGTGAACCATGGCGGTACCGAGATGGGCCAGGGGCTGCACACCAAGATCTGCCAGATCGTGGCCGACGAGCTCGGCCTGCCGCTGGACCGGGTGCGCATCACCGCCAGCGACACCGACCGCGTGCCCAATGCCTCGGCCACCGCGGCCTCCAGCGGCACCGACCTCAATGGCCGTGCCGCCCAGAGCGCGGCGGTGGCCATCCGCGAGCGCCTGCTCGCCTTCGCCGCCGCGCGCGAGGGTGTGCCGGTGGCGCAGGTCCGGCTGCACCGGGGCGAGCTGATCAGCCCGGCCGGCCGTCAGCCCTTCCAGGGCCTGGTGCAGGAGGCCTACAACGCGCGCATCCAGCTCTGGTCCGACGGCTTCTACCAGACGCCCAAGATCCACTTCGACAAGGCGAGCTTCAGCGGCCGACCCTTCTTCTACTTCGCCTATGGCGCGGCCTGCACCGAGGTGGCGCTCGATGTGCGCACCGGCGAGAGCCGGGTGCTGGCGGTCGACATCCTCCACGACGCCGGCACCAGCATCAATCCGGCGATCGACCTCGGCCAGATCGAAGGCGGTTTCGTTCAGGGCATGGGCTGGCTCACCAGCGAGGAACTGGTCTGGGACAGCGACGGACGCCTGCGCACCCATGCCCCGTCCACCTACAAGATCCCCACCAGCGGGGATGTGCCCGAGCACCTGCGGGTGCGGCTGTGGCCGCAGCCCAATCGCGAGGACACCGTGCTGCGCTCCAAGGCGGTGGGCGAGCCGCCTTTCATGCTCGCCATCTCGGTCTACGAGGCGCTGCGCGATGCGGTGGCCGCCCACACCGGCGGCGTGCCGCGGGTGGATGCGCCCTGCACCCCGATGTCGCTGCTGCGGGCGCTTGGCCAGCGGGGCTCATGAACCCGGTGCGTGACACCGCCGCGCAGTGGCTCGCCGAGGGGCGGGCCGCGGTGGTGGTGGAGATCACGCGGGTGGAGGGCTCGGCGCCGCGCGAGGCCGGCACGCGCCTGCTGGTGGCCGCGCAGGCCACCGCCGGCACCATCGGCGGCGGGCATCTCGAGTGGCTGGCCATCCGGACGGCCCAGGCCGCGCTGGCCGCGCGGGCAGCGCTTCCCGACGCGCAACGGCACGCGCTCGGCCCGAGTCTGGGCCAGTGCTGCGGCGGGGTGGTCTGGCTGAGCTATCGCTGGCTCGACGCCGCGCTGGTGGCGCAGTGGCCGCCGGCGCCCACCCGGCTGAGCGTGGCGGTGTTCGGCGCCGGCCATGTCGGGCGGGCGCTCGCCGCGCTGCTGGCCACGCTGCCGGTGCGCCTGCACTGGTTCGACCCCTTGCCCGCCGATGACCAGGGCGCGCCCGTGGCAGGCGGCATCGGACTTGCCCCACCCCTGTCCGGGTTGGTGTCCTGCCCGCAAGCCGAGGCGGTGGCCGAACTGCGCGGCCTGCCCGATGACTGCCATGTGCTCATCATGACCCACAGCCACGCGCTGGACTTCGACCTGTGCGAGGCGGCGCTGAACGCCGCGCGCTTCGCCCGCGTGGGCGTGATCGGCTCGCAGACCAAGGCCGTCACCTTCGGCCGGCGCCTGCGCGCACGCGGCATGGCACCTGATCGGGCAGCCGAGCTGCAGTGCCCGATCGGCCTGCCCGGGGTGAGCGGCCGGGAACCGGCGGTGATCGCGGTGGCGGTGGCGGCGCAGCTGCTCAGCGAGCCAGCGTCGCGTACCAGTCAGCCACCGCCGCGCGCTCGGCATCGGTCATGCCGGTGAGATTGCCGATCGGCATGTAGCGGCTGGCCACGGTCTCGGCGATCTTGGCGGCGTGCTGGCGGTGCTGCTCGGCGGTCTCGAGCATCACGCCCTTGGGCGCCTGCGCAAAGCCCGCCTGGGTGGGCTGCGCGGCATGGCAGGACACGCAGCGACGGGCCATGATGGCCTCGACGCCCATGTCGGCCGATGCCGGGGCGGCAGCACCGGCGGCGGGCGCCGTGGCCGCGCCGCCCGCAG
>NZ_CEXFHW010000200.1:0-6723 GCF_982640115.1 Quisquiliibacterium sp.
GGTGGTGATGAGCAGGGGGAGGGTGGGACGCATGGGATGGGCTCTTGGTTATGCCGACGATTCGTCGTTCGATGCGACCCTGTCTTGACAGGGGTTTTTAGGGCATTGCTGCGTGGAATCACCTGTCATCGAGTATCAGGGAATCTCACTGCTTGAGACTGATCCCGAATTGCGGTTAAACTGGCTATTCAATTTGGAGGATACTCATGGCGCGAGCCGCATCGCTGAAATCGATCGAAACCCAGATCCGTCGTCTGCAGGAGAAAGCGGAGAAACTCAAGGCCAGTCGCAAGGGCCCGGCAGTCCGTGACATCGTGCGCCGGATGAAGGCCGAGGGCATCACGCTTGACGATATTCAGGAGGCGCTCAAGGCCAAGGCGCCCCGCAAATCGGCTGGCGCCGCCAGACCGGTTGCCGCCGCGGCGCGCAAGCCGGTGGCGATCAAGTACCGCGACGAGGCCACCGGCCAGACCTGGACGGGACGGGGCCGCGCGCCCACCTGGCTGGCCGAGGCCGAGGCCGCCGGTCGCAAGCGCGAGGATTTCCTGCTGAAGGCGGCGGGCTGAGCGAACGAGGCCGCCTCAGGCGGCCACCGCGGCCGGCACCCGCTGGCCGCGCACCAGTCGGCCTGGCAGCGCGCCGGTGGCCTTCCCGTTCCGGTAGGTGACGGTGCCCGAGACGATGGTGGCCACATAGCCATCAGCGGGTTGACGCAGGCGACGACCGCCCGCCGGCAGGTCGTGCGCCACCGAGGGGACATGCACCCTCAGGCGCGGGAAGTCGATGACATTGATGTCGGCCTTCAACCCGACGGCGAGCCTGCCCCGGTCTGCCAGACCGGCGAGCATGGCCGGAGCGCTGGTGAGGGCCGCGATCGCCTCGGGCAGGGCGATGCGCTGCTCGGGCCCGGCATCGCGGGCCCAGCGGGTGAGAAAATAGGTGGGGAAACTGGCGTCGCAGATCATGCCGTAATGCGCGCCCCCATCGGCCAGGCCGACAACGGCGCGGGGATGCACGAGCATTTCGCGAACCGCATTCAGATTGCCGTCGCGATAGTTGGCCGCGGGCTGGTAGAAGATGGCGCGGCCTTCATGGGCCAGCAGCAGGTCGTAGGCGAATTCCTCGATCGACAGTCCGGCCGCTTTCGCGCGGCGATCGAGCCGCTGGCCGAGATCGGGCTCGTAATTCGCCTCCTGGTCCCAGGCATAGGCATAACGGAAGGACTTCACGGTCGCGAGACTCACCGGGTTGGTGTCCTGCGGATGCTCCTGCATCAGTTGAGCGCGGAATGCCGGGTCTTTCATGCGGGCCACGCGTTCGGCCAGCGGCAGACGGCTGATCGCCTTGTAGCTCGGGTGAAAGACGAAAGGGTGGAAGCTGAGATCGAGCCCGTAGAACATGCCCACCGGGCGCGGCGCCACCTGGGCGCGCATTTCCAGACCGTCGCGGGCGGCCTGGCTGAGCGCAGCGAGGGAATCGCGCCAGCCGTTTTCGTCGCCGGTGGGCATCTGGATGAGGGAATACGACAGCGGACGGCCGCTGCGCTCGGCCAGCCGGCGCATGAGCGCGAATTCGGAGCGCGCGTCGCCCATCGGCGCCGGGATGATCTGGAACACGCCCTGGCCGGCATCCTTGAGACCTTCGGCGAGCGCGCCGAGTTCGTCTTCCTCGGAGTACAGGCTGGGCGCGAGTTCGCCTGCCTTGGTCCGGTGCATCATGTTGCGCGAGGTGGTCACCCCGAGCGCCCCGGCACGCACCGCTTCGGCGGTGAGCTGGCGCATGCGGGCGAGATCCTCGGCCGTGGGGGGCTCATGCCTGGCGGCGCGCTCGCCCATGACATACACCCGCAGCGCGGAGTGCGGCAGCTGGGCAGCCACATCGATGTCGAACTGCCGTGCCTCGAGCGCGTCGAGGTATTCGGGGAAGGTTTCCCAGTTCCAGGGCAGGCCCTCGGTCATGACCACCTCGGGCACGTCTTCCACGCCTTCCATGACCTTGACCAGGATGTCGCGCTGCTCGGGCTTGCAGGGGGCAAAGCCCACGCCGCAGTTGCCCATGACCACCGAAGTGACCCCATGCTGCGAGGACGGCGCGAGCTGGCTCTCCCAGGTGGTCTGACCGTCGTAGTGGGTGTGGACGTCGACGAATCCCGGGGTGACCAGCAGGCCGCGGGCGTCGATTTCTTCGGAGGCGCCGCCGATCACTTCGCCGATGGCGGCGATGCGGCCATCCTTGACCGCGATGTCGGCCACCCGCGGTTCGCTGCCGGTACCGTCGTGCAGGGTGCCGCCGCGGATGATGAGGTCGTAGTGGGCCATGGCCGGTCTCCGAATGGGGTTGGCCGGGGAAATCGCCGGCGATGATGGATGTTACTGCGCCAGCGGCTTGTCCGGCGCGCGCTCGGCCGGCATCCGAGACGCCGGCATGGGGTCGCGAGCGGGCGCGTCCGGGTGGAAGGGCGGTTCTTGCCCCTCGGGTTGCGCCACCACCCGACCGGTCAGCTCAGGGCGGAACCACCGAACCGTCCCAGGCCAATACGCTGCCGCTGTGTTCGGGGCCGGTCGAGTCGATCACCGCCAGCAGGCGGGCTGCCGACGCGTCCGGGCTGAACAGGCGGCCGGCGGCCACTCCCGTCTGGAAGGGGCGCGACAGGGCGGTGTCGACCGTGCCCGGGTGCAGGCCGATGCAAAGCGCCTCGGGCGAGCGCCGCGCGAGCTCGATCGCCAGCCCCTTGAGAGTCATGTTCAGCGCAGCCTTGGAGGCCCGGTAGCCATACCAGCCGCCAAGCCGGTTATCGCCGATGCTGCCCACCCGGGCAGATATCGCCGCGAACACCGAGCGCCCGCGCCGCGGCATCAGCGGCAGGAAGTGCCGCGCCACCAGGGCCGGCCCGGTGCAGTTGACCGCGAACAGCGTGGCCATGGCCTGCGGGTCGATGGCGCCCCAGTGCTTTTCGGGCGCTACGCCAGGCCCGTGGAGCAGGCCGGTGGCCACGATCACCAGCCGGACCTCACCGAGCGCGGCTGCCTGCCGGGCGGCCGCCGCGATGCTGTCGGGATCGGTGAGGTCGATGCGGCCGTGCGCGAGGCCTGCGGTTGGCCTGTCGGGCGTTGCGTCGCGCGTGGCATCAGCAGGGGCTTCGGCCGCCGCGTCCCACACCTTGTCGGGCGGCGTGCGCGAGAGTGCCAGCACCCTGGGCCAGTGCGGTTCCCGACGCAGCCCGTGCACCAGCGCCGCGCCCAGGCCGCCGCTCGCGCCGATCACCACCGCGAGCGGTGCCGCGGTGCCGCCGCCCGCCTCGTGCTCCTCGCCACCCATGCCCGTTTGCCTTCGCGCTGATCCGGAGCGGTGAGTGTAGCGGTGGCCGCGGGTTGGCGACCCGGCGCCTCGGTACAATCGATCGATGAGGTTCAGGCTGTCGAGACTCGGGTGCGCCCTCTGGCTGGTCCTGGGGGTCATCGTGGCTTTGCCGGCCCGCGCTGCGCCCACCGATGGCGCGATGCTGGTCCACCTCGAGGCGGCCGGTGTGCGGATCAACGAGGTCCGCATCCTCAACCGCAACATCTTCGACACCAGCAATCCCGACGAGGACAAGCGCCTGTTTCGCTGGGCCAATGCCCTGCACATCCGCACCCGCGCGGGGGTGATCGAACGCATCCTGCTGTTCAGGGCGGGCGAGCGGCTTTCCGCGCGGCTCATCGAGGAATCGGAGCGGCTGCTGCGGGGCACCGGCTTCCTGCAGGATGTCGAGATGCGCGTGGTGCCGGTGCGCGACGGTCTCGTCGACATCGAGGTGATCACCCGCGATAGCTGGACCATCGAGCCCGGCCTGAGTCTGGGCCGTTCGGGGGGCGAGAATTCCCGCTCGGTGTCGTTGCGCGAGTACAACCTCGCCGGCACCGGCATCCAGCTCGGTATCGGGCGCTCCACCGATGTCGATCGCAGTGAAAGCGACTTCCAGCTTGCCGGCGATCGGCTCTTCGGGTCGGAGCTGGCCGGCTCTCTCGTGCTCTCGAGCAACAGCGACGGCGAACGCCGCGGCCTGCGGCTGGCAAGGCCCTTCCGTGCGCTGGACAGCCGCTGGTCGGCAGGCGTGGGGGTGTCGCGCGATGACCGCATCGATTCGGTCTACAACGCCGGCGAGGTGGCCAGCCAGTATCGCCATCAGCAGAACCTCGCGGAGGCCTATGTCGGCTGGTCGGGCGGCCTTGCCGAGGGTTGGGTACGGCGCTACACCGTCGGCGTGGGTGCGCGCGAAGATGCCTACGGACTGGAGCCCGGCAAGGCGCCGCCTGCCCGACTGCCTGGCGACGAGACCCTGGTGGCTCCTTTCGTCAGGGTGGACCTGATCGAGGACCGCTTCGAGAAGACCAGCAACCTCAGCCAGATCGGCCGTCCGGAGTTCCTGGCGATGGGTCTGGCGGCCAGCGTGCAGATCGGTCAGGCGATGCGCTCGCTGGGGTCCACGGCCGACCCGCTGCTCTACCAGGCTTCGCTGAGCCGCGGCTTCGAGCCGGCGCCACGGCACCGGCTGCTGGCGGTGGCCTCGGTGTCTGGCCGGCTGCTCGATGGCCAGGTGGATCGGCAGCGGGTGTCGGCCAGGGCGCAGTACTTCCTGCCCCAGACGGGACGCTGGCTGTTCTACGGGTCGGTCTCGGCCGACGCGATCACCCGCCCCGGGGTGGCCGACACGCTGCTGCTGGGCGGGGACAACGGGCTGCGTGGCTACCCGCTGCGTTATCAGGCCGGCACCCGGCGCGCCCTGCTCACCATCGAAGAGCGCTACTACACCGACCAGTTCTGGTGGCAGCTGCTGCGGGTCGGCGGCGCCGTGTTCGCCGACCTGGGCCGCGCCTGGGGAGGCGACAACATCAACCTGCTCAACCCGGGCTGGCTGGGCAATGTCGGTGTCGGGCTTCGGCTGTTCAATGTGCGCTCGGCCTTCATCAGCGTGATCCACCTCGATGTGGCGGTGCCGATCAATCCCGACGCCCGCATGAGCCGCGTGCAGTTCCTGGTCCACACCCGGTCGAGCTTCTGAACGGGGGCGGGCGCCGGCCTCGCGCGTTGCAGCTCGGGGCTGTGCGGGTCAGCCGAAGAAACGGTTGGGCGGGCGGTGCAGGCCGAGATGCTCGCGCAGGGTGCGTCCCTGATAGGCGCGCCGGAACAGGCCTCGTCGCTGCAGTTCGGGCACCACCAGATCGACGAAGTCATCGAGCCCGGCGGGCACGGTGGGGAACATGACATTGAAGCCGTCACAGGCCTCCGACAGCAGCCACGCTTCCATGGTGTCGGCGATCTCGGTGGCGGTGCCGACCATCTTGAGCCCGCCGTAGCCGCCCACCATCGCGGCGAGCTGTCGCACCGTCAGGCCATCGCGTCGCGCGAGTGTCAGAAGCGCGTTTTGACCGCTCTGGCTCTGATTCGTCTGGGGAATGTCGGGCAGGGGTTCGTCCAGCGCAAACCCCGACGCATCCACGCCGAGCCGGATCGACAGGTTGGGCAGTGCGCTGTCGGGATGCACGAGACTGTCCAGGAGCGCCTGCCGTTCCTGCGCCTCCTGGGTGCTGCGGCCCACGGTCACCAGGGCACCGGGCAGGATCTTGAGCGAGTCGGGCTCACGCCCCGACGCTCGCATGCGGGCATGGATGTCCTCGCGGAAGCGGCGGCCCTCGTCGATGCTGCGGTGGCTGCAGAAGACCAGCTCCGC
This sequence comes from Quisquiliibacterium sp., assembly GCF_982640115.1. Lineage (NCBI taxonomy): Bacteria > Pseudomonadati > Pseudomonadota > Betaproteobacteria > Burkholderiales > Burkholderiaceae > Quisquiliibacterium > Quisquiliibacterium sp. The sequence goes on from NZ_CEXFHW010000200.1 coordinate 5,711, forward strand.
CGTCTCTGCGGCGAGCTGGCGACCTGCCTCGGAAGCACCGGCCTGCACGATCACCGGCCAGCCCTGGATGGGCCGGGCGATGTTCAGCGGCCCGCGCACCTGCAGGTGCTCGCCGTGGTGGTCCAGCACATGCAGACGGCGCTCGTCGAAGAACACCCCGCTCTCGGGGTCGCGCAGCCAGGCGTCGTCGGCCCAGCTGTCCCACAGCCCGGTCACCACCGCGAAGAACTCGCGCGCACGGCGATAGCGCTCGTCGTGCTCCATGTGCTCGGTCAGGCCGAAATTGAGCGCGGCATCGGGGTTCGAGGTGGTGACGATGTTCCAGCCCGCCCGGCCGCCGCTGAGGTGATCCAGCGAGGCGAAGCGCCGGGCGATGTGATAGGGCTCGTCGAAGGTGGTGGACGCGGTGGCCACCAGGCCGATGCGCTGCGTGACCATGGCCAGGGCCGAGAGCAGGGTGAGCGGCTCGAAGGAGCTGACGGTGGCGCTGCGTCGCAGGGCAGCCATGGGCATGTTGAGTACTGCGAGGTGGTCGGCCATGAAGAAGGCATCGAAGCAGCCGCGCTCCAGGGTCTGGATCATGCGCACGAGATGGCCGAGATTGAAGTTGGCATCGGGCCAGGCGCCGGGATAGCGCCACCAGGCGGTGTGGATGCCGACGGGGCGCATGAAGGCGCCGAGATGCAGGGTCCTGGGCATGAGGCTCTCCGGAAGGTTCCCGACTCTACCGCGCCCCCGGGCTGCCGCCGGTCGTCGGCTTCGCGCCGTTCGCGCCGGATGCGCTCAATCGGGTGACGCTCGTGCCGATCACCAATCTGAAAAGCCAGGGCGGCATTCCCCGCAGGCCGGTGCAACACCCGCAGGAACCGCATGACCCGCAGGACCCTGGTCGGATCCGTTCGAGAAGTTTCGGCGCCCCCGGCTCATCCTGCGGCGCCCATCCAGGGTCATACCCGGGTTGAAATGGCCATCGCGGTCGCGGTGGTCGGCGTTCTGGGCTCTGCTGCCTACCC
>NZ_CEXFHW010000201.1:0-6702 GCF_982640115.1 Quisquiliibacterium sp.
GACGGCGGCGGCCGCGGCCATGATGGCCTGCACCTGCTCGAGGTTGTTCACATTGAAGGCCGGGATGCCGTAGCCGTTCTCGGCGGCGTGGTCCAGCAGCTGGCGCATGGAAACGAGGGGCATGGGAATCTCCAGACGGGATGGTGGAAAGCGAAGGCCGACATTATGACGCGGCCGATCAGGGGCCCGGATGGCTGCGCAAGGCGCCTACTCGGGCTTGATGCCGGCGGCACGGACCACCGGCGTCCAGCGCTCGATCTCGCGGCGCAGGTAGGCCGCGTACTCGGCCGGGGTGGAGGCATGCACCTCGTAGCCCTGACGCACGAGACGCTCGCGCACATCGGTGCCGTTCACCGACGCGACCACCGCGGCATGCAGGGCCTCGATGATGGCCGGCGGGGTGCGGGCCGGCGCGAGCAGTCCGTAGAAGCCCGAGCCGACCAGATCCGGGAAGCCCTGCTCGACCGTGGTGGGCAGGTCGGGCAGCACCGCGCTGCGCCGCTCGGCGGCCACCGCCAGGCCACGCAGCTTGCCGGCGGGGATCTGCGCGCCGCTCGGGATGTAGGCATCGATCAGCACCGGCACCGTGCCGGCAAGCGCATCCTGCAGCGCCGGGGCCGCGCCCTTGTAGCCGATGTGCGGGAACTGCAGGCCGGCGCGGGCGCGCAACGCCTCGCCGATCAGGTGCGGCATGGAGCCCACGCCGGGCGAGGCATAGTTGACCGATGACGCCCGCGCCGCCGCCACCAGCTCGGGCAGGCTGCGCCAGGGCGTGGACGGATGCGCCAGGATCAGCACCGGGATGGACGCCACCAGCGAGATCGGCGCGAAGTCGTTGACCGGGTGGTAGGGCAGCTTCATGCCCAGCGCGGTGTTCAGCGCCAGCGGCGCGGCCGCGAACAGCAGGGTGTGGCCGTCGGGGGCGGCCTTGGCCACCAGGTCATTGCCGATGACATTGGCCGCGCCGGGCCGGTTCTCGATGAGCACCGGCTGCTCGAGCTTTTCGGCCAGGCGCTGCCCCACCATGCGGGCCACGGTGTCGAGCGCGCCGCCGGGGGTGAAGGGCACGATGACACGGATGGGCCGGGCGGGAAAGCCGCGGGCCGGCTGGGCGGCCGCCGGCCGGACGAGCGCGCCGAGCGCCGGCACGGCCGCCGCCGCCGCCGCGAGCAGCCGACGGCGCACTGCCGCAGGCTGTTGCGACTGCGGCGCTGCAGGCTGTTGCGACTGTGGCGCTGCAGGCTGCGGCGCTACCGAATGCGGCGCTACCGGCTGCGGCGGATGGGCTGCGCACTGACGCGGTGAACGGGGCATGTCTGGGTTCCTCGCGCTCAGCCGTGGTCGCCGACGGTGACGATCTTCATGGTGTTGGTGCCGCCCGATTTGCCGATCGGCTCGCCGATGGTGATGATGATCCGGTCGCCGCGGGCGACCAGACCGGCGGCCACCAGGGTCTGCTCGGCCTCGAGCAGCAGGGCCTCGCGCTCCACCGACTTGTACTGCAGCAGCACCGGATGCACCTCGCGATAGAGCGTCATGCGCCGGCGGGTGCGCTCCTCGGGCGTGAGCGCGTAGATCGGCACACCCGAGTCGAGGCGCGACATCCAGAGCGCGGTGGACCCCGACTGCGTGAGCGCGACGATCGCCCGGATGGCCAGGTGGTTGGCCACGAACAGCGCGCTCATCGCGATCGACTGGTCGATGCGCGAGAAGCGCCGGTTGAGGAACTCGCCGTCGAGCGGCACACGCTGCGAGCGGTCGGCCTCGGTGCAGATGCGGGCCGTGGCCTCGATGGTCTCCACCGGGAACTTGCCGGCGGCGGTCTCGGCCGAGAGCATCACCGCGTCGGTGCCGTCGAGCACCGCATTGGCCACATCGGAGACCTCGGCGCGGGTGGGCACCGGCGCCTCGATCATCGACTCCATCATCTGGGTGGCGGTGATCGCGAAACGGTTGAGCTCGCGCGCCATGCGGATCATGCGCTTTTGCAGCGCCGGCACCGCCGCGTCGCCGACCTCGACCGCGAGATCGCCGCGGGCGACCATGATGCCGTCGGAGGCCTTGAGGATCTCCTCGAGATTGCCGATCGCCTCGTAGCGCTCGATCTTGGCAATCATGAGGGCATGGCCGCCGGCGGCGCGCATCAGTTCGCGGGCCATGTACATGTCGGCCGCGTTCTTGGGAAACGACACCGCGATGAAGTCGCCCTCGAAGCCGACCGCGGTCTTCATGTCGTCCATGTCCTTGGCGGTGAGCGCCGGAGCGGTGAGGCCACCGCCCTGCCGGTTGATGCCCTTGCGGTTGGACAGCGTCCCGCCCTGCGTGACCGTGCAGGCGATGGTGGTGCTGCCCACCCGGTCGACGCGCATCACCACCCGGCCGTCGTTGAGCAGCAGGGTGTCGCCGGCATGGACATCGTTGACCAGCTCCTTGTAGTCGAGGCCCACCCGCTGCTGGTCGCCGGACTCGCAGGTGGTGTCAAAGGTGAACGGGTCGCCCACCGCCAGCTCGATGCGGCCCTGGGCGAACTTGCCGATGCGGATCTTGGGACCCTGCAGGTCGGCGAGCACACCGATGTCGCGGCCGAGCCGTGCGGCGATCTCGCGAACCTGGCGCACCGTGGCGGTGTGCTCGGCGGCGCTGCCGTGGGAGAAGTTGACCCGCACGACATTGGCGCCGGCGGTGATCATGCGCTCGAGCACCTCGGGGCTGGCCGAGGCGGGGCCGAGCGTGGCAACGATCTTGGTGGCGCGGATCATGATGCTTCCTTTGTGCTGCTACCGGCGCCGCGGCCGCGCCGGCGATCCGGCGCCACCGGCGTCGGGGCGCTGCTAGGCCCGTGCCTCGAGGGCGGCCACCGCCGGCAGGGTGCGGCCCTCGAGGAACTCGAGGAAGGCGCCACCGCCGGTGGAGATGTAGCCCACCCGGTCGGTGATGCCGAAGCGGGCGATCGCCGCCAGCGTATCGCCACCGCCGGCAATCGAGAAGGCCGACGAGGCCGCGATCGCCTGAGCCAGCGCACGGGTGCCGCCGGAAAAGGCCTCGAACTCGAACACGCCCACCGGGCCGTTCCAGACCACGGTGCCGGCCTGGGCGATGAGGCCGGCGAACTGCGCCGCGGTCTGCGGGCCGATGTCGAGGATGAGATCGCTGGCGCCGACCGCGCCGGCGGCCACGGTGCGGGCCGGCGCGCTGGCCGAGAACTCGGACGCCACCACCACATCGGTGGGCAGCGGCACGCTGGCGCCGCGCGCGGCCATGAGCGCGATGATCGCGCGGGCCTCATCCACCAGATCGGGCTCGGCCAGCGACTTGCCGATGGGATGACCGGCAGCCAGCAGGAAGGTGTTGGCGATGCCACCGCCGACGATCAGCTGATCGACCCGCTCGGCCAAGGTCTTGAGGATGCTGAGCTTGGTGGACACCTTGGAGCCGGCGACGATGGCCAGCAGCGGACGGCGCGGCTGCAGCAGCGCCTTGCCAAGGGCGTCGAGCTCGGCAGCCATCAGCGGCCCGGCGCAGGCCACCGGCGCGAAGGCCGCGATGCCATGGGTGGTGGCCTCGGCCCGGTGCGCGGTGCCGAACGCGTCGTTCACGTAGACATCGCACAGCGCGGCCATGCGCCGCGAGAGCTGCTCGTCGTTCTTCTTCTCGCCGCGGTTGCAGCGGCAGTTCTCGAGCAGCACCACCTCGCCGGGCGCCACCGTGACGCCGGACTCGACCCAGCCGCTGATCAGCGGCACCGGCCGGCCAAGCAGCTCGGACAGGCGCGTGGCGATCGGCGCGAGCGAGTCCTCGGGCCGCACCGTGCCCTCGGTGGGCCGCCCCAGATGCGAGGTGACCATCACCGCCGCGCCGGCCTGCAGCGCATGGCGGATGGCCGGCAGCGAGGCCCGGATGCGGGTGTCGTCGGTGATGGCGTGCGCATCATCCTGCGGCACATTGAGGTCGGCGCGGATGAACACCCGCCGGCCAGCCAGGTCGAGATCGGAAAGGCGCTTGAACTTCATCGGTTCTCCCGGACGGGACGGCGGTGGCGCGAGCGGGCTGTCGGGCCGTCTTACTTCGCCGCCATGAGCGCGACGGTGGTGTCGAGCATGCGGTTGGAGAAGCCCCACTCGTTGTCGTACCAGCTGCTCACCTTGACCAGCCGGCCGGAGACCTTGGTGAGCGTGGCGTCGAAGTTCGACGAGGCCGGGTTGTGGTTGAAGTCGACCGAGACCAGCGGCGCGGTGTTGTAGGCCAGCACGCCCGCCAGCGGGCCGGCGGCCGCGGCCTTCATGATGGCGTTGATCTCGTCGGCGGTGGTGTCGCGCGCCGCGATGAACGAGAGATCGACGATGGAAACATTGATGGTGGGCACGCGGATGGCATAGCCATCGAGGCGGCCGTCGAGCTCGGGCAGCACCAGGCCCACCGCGGCGGCCGCGCCGGTCTTGGTGGGGATCATCGACATGGTGGCCGAGCGGGCGCGGCGCAGGTCCTCGTGGTAGACATCGGTGAGGACCTGGTCGTTGGTGTAGGCGTGCACGGTGGTCATCAGGCCGTTGAGCAGACCGATGCTGTCATGCAGGGGCTTGACCAGCGGCGCCAGGCAGTTGGTGGTGCACGAGGCGTTGGAGATGACGGTGTCGGAGGCCTTGAGCACCGAGTGGTTCACGCCGTAGACCACGGTGGCGTCGACATCCTTGCCACCGGGCGCCGAGATCACCACCTTGCGGGCGCCGCCCTTCAGGTGCGCGCCGGCCTTCTCCTTGGAGGTGAAGAAGCCGGTGCACTCGAGCACCACATCGACGCCGAGCTCGCCCCAGGGCAGCTCGGCCGGGTTGCGGTTGGCCAGCACGCGGATGCGATCGCCGTTGACCACGATGCTGTCGCCATCGACATGCACGCTGCCGGGGAAGCGGCCGTGCGCGGTGTCGTACTGGGTGAGGTGGGCATTGGTCTGGGCGTTGCCGAGGTCGTTGATGGCGACGATCTCGATCGGGTGCTTCTTGCCGCCCTCGTAGAGGGCACGCAGCACATTGCGGCCGATGCGGCCATAGCCATTGATCGCGACACGGATGGTCATGGGAGGTTCCTGGGGGGATGGGTGAAGGGGGATCCTCAGCGCGCCGGGCCGCCGGCCAGCACGGCCAGCACGGTGTCGGCGACATTGCGGGGGGTGAATCCGAAGTGCTCGAAGAGGTCGGCAGCGGGCGCGGACTCGCCGAAACGGTCGATGCCGACCACCGCGTCGCAGCGGTACTTCCACCAGAAGTCGGTGACCCCGGCCTCGACCGCGATGCGCGGCAGGCCGTCGGGCAGCACATGGCGCTTGTAGGCGATCGCCTGGCGATCGAAGACCGAGGTGCAGGGCATGGAGACCACGCGCACCGCGACATCCTGGGCGGCGAGCAGATCGCGCGCGGCCAGCGCCAGACCGAGCTCCGAGCCGGTGGCGATGATCACCGCCACCGCCTCGGCGGCATCACGCAGCACATAGGCGCCGTGACGGATGGCCGCGAGCTGCCCCTCGCTGCGGGTGACGAAAGGCAGCGCCTGGCGTGAAAGCAGCAGCGCGGCCGGACCGTCGCGGCGCTCGATGGCGTCGGCCCAGGCGGCAGCCGTCTCGACGGTGTCGGCCGGGCGCCAGACATCGAGGCCGGGAATCAGCCGCAAGCTGGCGGCGTGTTCCACCGGCTGATGGGTGGGGCCGTCTTCGCCCAGGCCGATGGAATCATGGGTGAACACCAGCACCACCCGCTGGCGCATGAGCGCCGCCATGCGGATGGCATTGCGCGCGTAGTCGGAGAAGGTGAGGAAGGTGCCGCCGTAGGGGATGAAGCCGCCGTGCAGGGCCAGGCCGTTGAGCATGGCGGCCATGCCGAATTCACGCACCCCGTAGTTGATGTGGCGCCCGGCGTGCAGCGCCCCGGCCTCGCCGGCGCGCAGCGCGCCTGCGCCGCGGAAGTCGGTGAGGTTGCTGCCGGTGAGATCGGCCGATCCGCCGAGCAGCTCGGGCAGCGCCGGCCCGATGGCATCGAGCACCATCTGCGAGGCCTTGCGGGTGGCTACGTTATGTGCGCCCTGGGTGAGGGAATCGATCAGCGTGTCGAGGGTGTCTTCCCAGTGGCCGGGCAGACGGCCTGCGATGCGTCGCTCGAATTCCTCGGCGAGCTCGGGGTGCGCCTGACGGTAGGCTGCCAGCCGCGCGCGCCACTGCGCGCTGGCCGCGGCGCCGCGGGCCCGGCCGTCCCAGTGGGCGAGGACATCGGCCGGCACCTGCCAGGGCGGCATCTCGAAACCGTGCGCCGCCATGCCCTCGCGCACCAGCGCGATCTCGGCCGCGCCCAGCGGCTCGCCGTGGACCTTGGCCTGGCCCGCGCGGTTGGGCGAGCCCTGGCCGATGACGGTGCGGCACTGGATGAGGGTGGGCGCAAAGCGCCCGTCGCGGCCCTGCTCGCCCCACTGCCGGGCCTGCGCGATGGCGCGCTCGACGGCCCAGACATCGTGGCCGTCGATGCCGGCGATGACATGCCAGCCGTAGCTGCGGAAGCGCGCGACGGTGTCATCACCGAACCAGTGCCGGACCTCGCCGTCGATGGAGATGCCGTTGTCGTCATAGAGCACCACCAGCCGCGACAGGCCCAGCGTGCCGGCGAGCGAGCACACCTCATGGGAGATGCCCTCCATGAGGCAGCCGTCGCCGGCGAACACCCA
>NZ_CEXFHW010000202.1:0-6479 GCF_982640115.1 Quisquiliibacterium sp.
GGCAGCGCCCGCCGTGCTCACCGGGATGCGCCGGGCGCTGCCGCCCGGCGCGGCGGTGGCGGTCTAGACCAGCACCCGCTCGATGCCGCCGTCGTTGGCGCGGGCGACATAGTCGGCCATCCAGTCGGGGCCGAGCAGGTGGCGGGCGATCTCGACCACGATGTAGTCGGCCTGCACCCCGGTGTCGTCCTCGTAGCGCGACAGGCCCTGCAGGCACGACGGGCAGGAGGTGAGCACCTTGACCGGCGCCTCGGCCGCGGCCCCCGGGGGAGCCGACAGCACCGGCAGGGCGCGCAGCGCCTGCGCGCCGCGACGCATCTCCTGCTCCTTGCGGAAGCGCACCTGGGTGGCGATGTCGGGCCGGGTGACCGCAAGTGTGCCGCTCTCGCCGCAGCAGCGGTCGTTGCGCTCGATGCGGCCGTTGAGCTGCTCGTTCATGAGCGTGTTGACCACCTTGCTCGAGGCGTGCGTCTTCATGGGGGTGTGGCAGGGCTCGTGGTACATGTAGCGCGAGCCGGTCACGCCCTCGAGCCGCACGCCCTTCTCCATGAGGTACTCGTGGATGTCGATGATGCGGCAGCCCGGGAAGACCTTGTCGAACTCATAGCCCTGGAGCTGGTCGTAGCAGGTGCCGCAGCTCACCACCACCGTCTTGATGTCGAGGTAGTTGAGGGTGTTGGCCACGCGGTGGAACAGCACGCGGTTGTCGGTGATGATCTGCTCGGCCTTGTCGAACTGGCCCGAGCCGCGCTGCGGGTAGCCGCAGCACAGGTACCCCGGCGGCAGCACGGTCTGCACACCGACATGCCAGAGCATGGCCTGGGTGGCCAGGCCTACCTGCGAGAACAGGCGCTCGGAGCCGCAGCCCGGGAAGTAGAACACCGCCTCGGCGTCGGCGCTGGTGGCGCGCGGGTCGCGGATGATCGGCACGTAGCGCGAATCTTCGATGTCGAGCAGCGCACGCGCGGTGCGCAAGGGCAGCTTGCCCGGCATCTTCTTGTTCACGAAGTGGATCACCTGCGCCTTGATCGGCGGCTTGCCCACGCTGGCCGGCGGCCGGGCGGTCTGGCGCCGGGCGAACTTGCCCAGCACCCGGTTGGCCAGGCGCTGCACGCGATAGCCCACGCCGACCATCGCCGCCCGGGTGGCGTTGATGGTGTCGGGGTCGCGGGCGTTCAGGAAGAACATGGCCGCGGCATTGCCGGCATTGAACTTCTTGCGCCCCATCTTGCGCAGCAGGTTGCGCATGTTCATGGAGACATCGCCGAAGTCGATGTCCACCGGGCAGGGTGACTCGCACTTGTGGCAGACCGTACAGTGGTCGGCGACATCGGAGAATTCATCCCAGTGCCGGATCGACACGCCGCGCCGGGTCTGCTCCTCGTAGAGGAAGGCCTCGACCAGCAGCGAGGTGGCCAGGATCTTGTTGCGCGGCGAGTAGAGCAGGTTGGCGCCGGGCACATGGGTGGCGCACACCGGCTTGCACTTGCCGCAGCGCAGGCAGTTCTTGACGGAATCGGCGATGGCGCCGATGTCGGAGGCCTGCAGGATGAGCGACTCGGCGCCCATCAGGCCGAAACTCGGCGTGTAGGCGTTGCGCAGGTCGGCCCCGGGCATGAGCTTGCCGCGGTTGAAGCGGCCTTCGGGGTCGATGCGCTGCTTGTAGGCCCGGAAGCCGGCGAGCTCCTCCTCGGTGAGGAACTCGAGCTTGGTGATGCCGATGCCGTGCTCGCCCGAGATGACGCCATCGAGGCGGCGGGCCAGGGCCATGATGCGCGCGACCGCGGCCTCGGCCTCCTTGAGCATGCCGTAGTCGTCGGAGTTCACCGGCAGGTTGGTGTGCACATTGCCGTCGCCGGCGTGCATGTGCAGCGCCACGAACACCCGGCTGCGCAGCACGCGGCGGTGGGTCTCGTCGCAGCGGCGCAGCAGGGCCTGCAGCGCCTGGCCCTGCAGGATGCGCGACAGCGGCTCGCGCAGCTCGGTCTTCCAGGACACGCGGATGCTGCGATCCTGCAGCAGGGTGAACAGCGTGGCCTCGGGCTCGACCTGCAGGCGGGCATCGAGCGCGGCCTGGTGCCCGGCCAGGCCGAAGCCGGGGAGCACCTCGCGCAGCCCGGCCAGCGGCGCGTCGATGCGATCGAGGAGGAAGCGCCAGCGGGCGCGGGTGAGCGCGAGCAGCTCGCGGGCCTGGCGCAGCCGCTCGGCGAAGAGCTCGTCGTCGGCGGCAGCATCGTCGGCGGGGGCCGGCACCGGGGTGTCGCGCAGCAGCGCCTCGAGTTCGTCGACGAGGCGCAGCTTGTTGCCGGTGGACAGCTCGATGTTGATGCGCTCGATGCCGTCGGTGTACTCGCCCATCCGCTCCAGCGGAATGACCACGTCCTCGTTGATCTTGAAGGCGTTGGTGTGGCGGGCGATGGCGGCGGTGCGGGCGCGGTCGGCCCAGAAGGTCTTGCGCGCCTCGGCCGAGACCGCGGTGAAGCCCTCGCCGGCGCGGCTGTTGGCGATGCGCACCACCTCGGAGGCGGCGCGCGCGACCGCGGCGTCGTCGTCGCCGACGATGTCGCCGATCAGGACCATCTTGGGCAGGCCGCCGCGGCGCGACTTGGTGGTGTAGCCCACCGCACGCAGATAGCGCTCGTCGAGATGCTCGAGGCCGGCGAGCAGCACCCGAGGGCCGGCACCGGCGGCCGCGGACAGGCCATCGAGGTAGCGCTTGATCTCGACGATGGACGGCACGGCCTGGCGCGGCTGGCCGAAGAATTCGAGGCACACCGTGCGGATGTGGGCGGGCATGCGATGCAGCACCCAGCGCGCGGCGGTGATCAGACCGTCGCAGCCTTCCTTCTGGATGCCGGGCAGGCCGGCGAGGAACTTGTCGGTGACATCCTTGCCCAGGCCCTGCTTGCGGAAAACCCGGCCGGGGATCTCGAGTCGCTCGGTGCGCACCGGCTCGCCGCGCATCAGGCCATCGGGGCCGAGCTGACCGGGCCGATACCAGCGCAGCTCGAAGCATGCGAGCGCCGCATCATGGATCTTGCCGAGGTTGTGGTCGAGGCGGGTGACCTCCAGCCACTGGCCCTGCGGGTCGACCATGCGCCACCAGGCGAGGTTGTCGAGCGCGGTGCCCCAGAGCACCGCCTTCTTGCCGCCGGCGTTCATGGCGATGTTGCCGCCCACGCAGGAGGCCTCGAGCGAGGTGGGGTCGACCGCGAAGACCAGACCGGCGCGCTCGGCGGCCTCGGTGACGCGCTTGGTGACCACGCCCGCCTCGGCGAACACGGTGGGCACCGGGGTGGCCACACCGGGCAGGGTCATGGGCTCGACCGGCCCGAGCCGCTCGAGCTTCTCGGTGTTGATGACCGCGGAGAGCGCGGTGAGCGGTACCGCGCCCCCGGTGTAGCCGGTGCCGCCGCCGCGCGGGATGATGGTGAGCCCGAGTTCGATGCAGGCCGACACCAGCGGCGCCATCTCGGCCTCGGTGTCGGGGGTGAGCACCACGAAGGGGTACTCCACCCGCCAGTCGGTGGCATCGGTCACATGCGAAACCCGCGACATGCCGTCGAAGCGGATGTTGTCGCGATGGGTGTGCCGCCCCAGCAGCCGGACCGCGGCGCGGCGCAGGCGCGCGGTGGCCACGAACTCGGCCTCGAAGGCGCTGACCGCCTCGGTGGCCATGGCCACCAGCCGCCCGACCCGCTCGGCACGGACAACCGCGACCGCCTCCTCGGCAGCATCGCGGTCACGGGTGCGGCGCCGCTCGATCTCGTGCAGCCGGTGATGCAGGGCCGACACCAGCGCCCGACGGCGGCCGGGGTTGTCGATGAGGTCGTCCTGCAGGTAGGGATTGCGGCGCACCACCCAGATGTCGCCCAGCACCTCGAAGAGCATGCGCGCGGAACGGCCGGTACGGCGCTCGCCGCGCAACTCGTCGAGCAGCTGCCAGGCGTCTTCGCCCAGCAGCCGGCCAACGATCTCGCGGTCGCTGAAGGAGGTGTAGTTGTAGGGGATCTCGCGCAGGCGGACCGGGCTCTCGGCATCGGCCCGCAGCGCGCTCAGAGGCAGCGGCGCATTCATCGTGCGTCCCTTAAAAGAGCATTCTATCGCGGGGCCACGGGGCGGTCGGCCATGGCAGCCCGGCGGGCAGGGATTAGCGCCGCCTCAGAAACCGAACGGCCGGCCGAGCGCCCGCCACCAGTCGTTGGGCACCCACAGCAGCGCCCCGGTGGCGAGCGAATAACGCAGCACCCGGCCGATCGCGATCCAGCCGATGCACGGCCAGAAGGGCAGTCGCAGCCAGCCGGCCACCGCGCACATCGGGTCGCCGATGACGGGCAGGAAGGACACCAGGAGCGCCTTGGGCCCCAGGCGCTCGAACCAGCCCAGAAAACGGTGATTGCGGCCCCGCGTGATGGCGGCGCTGGCGCCCCGCCCCATCCAGTAGTCGACCGCGCCGCCCAGGGTGTTGCCGGCGGTGGCCACCGCCACCACCGCCCAGAACTGGTCGGGATTGAGCTTGGCATACGCGAACACCGCCGGCTCCGAGCCCATCGGCAGCAGGGTGGCCGACACGAAGGCGATCACGAACACCGAGGACAGGCCGTTCCTCGGCAGCGCGAACCAGTCGATGACGGTGGTCATGAACGCTTCCATCGCGACCGAGTCTAGCAGCGGCCTTGCCGTGCATCGCTGAGGGCACGCCAGCCGACGGGACTAAAATGAGGGAATGTCCGCCCAGTACCTCAAGCGCATCCTCACCGCCCGCGTCTACGATGTGGCCCGCGAAACCCCGCTGGAGCCCGCGCCGCTGCTGTCGGCGCGGCTGGGCAACCGGATCCTGTTCAAGCGCGAGGACATGCAGGATGTGTTCTCGTTCAAGCTGCGCGGCTCGTACAACAAGATGGCCCACCTGCCGGCCGAGCAGCTCGCCCGCGGCGTGATCGCCGCCTCGGCCGGCAACCATGCCCAGGGGGTGGCGCTGGCCGCCAGCCGCCTGGGCTGCCGGGCGGTGATCGTCATGCCGGTGACCACCCCGCAGGTCAAGGTCGATGCCGTGCGCGCCCGCGGCGCCGAGGTGGTGCTGCACGGCGACAGCTACAGCGACGCCTACGCCCATTCCCTGAGCCTGCAGCAGTCCGAGGGCCTGACCTTCGTCCATCCCTTCGACGACCCCGATGTGATCGCCGGCAACGGCACCATCGGCATGGAGATCCTGCGCCAGCATCCCGGCCCCATCCACGCCATCTTTGCGGCCATCGGCGGCGGCGGCCTGATCGCCGGCATCGCCGCCTACGTGAAGCAGGTGCGGCCCGAGATCCGGATCATCGGCGTGCAGGCCACCGACTCCGACGCCATGGCCCGCTCGCTCAAGGCGGGCCGGCGGGTGGAGCTGGCCGACGTCGGGCTGTTCTCCGACGGCACCGCGGTCAAGAAGGTCGGCGAGGAAACCTTCCGGCTGTGCCGCGAGCATGTCGACGAGATCGTGCTGGTGGACACCGACCAGCTCTGCGCGGCCATCAAGGATGTCTTCCAGGACACCCGATCCATTCTCGAGCCGGCCGGGGCCATGGCGATCGCCGGCGCCAAGGCCTATGTCGAGCGCGAAGGCCTGCGCGACCAGACCCTGGTCACGCTGGCCTGCGGCGCCAACATGAACTTCGACCGGCTGCGCTTCGTGTCCGAGCGCGCCGAGATCGGCGAGCAGCGCGAGGCGGTGTTCGCGGTGACCATCCCGGAGGAACGCGGCAGCTTCCGCCGCTTCTGCGAGGCCGTGGGTCCGCGCAATGTCACCGAGTTCAACTACCGCATCGCCGATGCCCGCCAGGCTCATGTGTTCGTCGGCGTGCAGATCCAGCGCCGCGCCGAGGCCGCCACCATCGCCGAAGGCCTGCGCGCCGCCGGCTTCGAGACCCTGGACCTCACCGATGACGAACTCGCCAAGCTGCACATCCGTCACCTGGTGGGCGGGCACTCGCCGCTCGCCCGCGACGAGATTCTGTACCGCTTCGAGTTCCCGGAGCGGCCCGGCGCACTGATGCGATTCCTGTCCAGCATGAGCCCCAACTGGAACATCTCGCTGTTCCACTATCGCAACCATGGCGCCGACTATGGCCGCATCCTGGTCGGGCTGCAGGTGCCGACCGGCGAGAAGCGCGCACTGTGGGACTTCCTTGCCGGCCTGGGCTACGCCCATGAAGATGTCAGCCGACACCCGGCCTACCGGCTGTTCCTGGGCGCGCACAGCGCCTGAGAACCCGCGGGAGTTCCGCAAGCGTCAACCTGGCGTTACAATCCCGGTGTCCATGAATCTCATCGCCCTCGGTCTCAATCACACCACCGCGCCGGTTGCCGTGCGTGAACGGGTGTCCTTTCCGGGCGAGGGCCTGCGCGACGCCCTGGCCGATCTTCGCGCCAGCCTGCGCAGCCTGGTGCCCGAGGGTGCCATCCTGTCCACCTGCAACCGCACCGAGATCTACTGC
>NZ_CEXFHW010000203.1:0-6459 GCF_982640115.1 Quisquiliibacterium sp.
GCTCGCGCTCGCGCTCTCCGAGGAGGTGGCCGAAAGCCAGCTCTGGCAGCCCACCTTCATCATCGACTATCCGGTGGAGGTCTCGCCGCTCGCGCGCGAGTCCGACACCCGGCCCGGCATCACCGAGCGCTTCGAGCTCTTCATCACCGGCCGCGAGATCGCCAACGGTTTCTCCGAACTCAATGACGCCGAGGACCAGGCCGCGCGCTTCCAGGCCCAGGTGCAGGCCAAGGAGGCCGGCGACGAGGAGGCGATGTTCTACGACGCCGACTTCGTTCGCGCCCTCGAGTACGGCATGCCGCCCACCGGCGGCTGCGGCATCGGGATCGACCGCCTGGTGATGCTGCTCACCGACAGCCCGAACATCCGCGACGTGATCCTCTTCCCCGCGCTCAAGCACGAGTAGCGGCGTGCTCGGCCGCACGATCACCGCGCTGGGCATCACCCAGATCGTAGGCTGGGGCACCACCTATTACAGCTCCGCCGTGCTGTTCACCGGCATGGCCGCCGACACCGGCTGGAGCATCACCCTGGCCTACGGCGCATTCTCGTGGGCGATGCTGGTGTCGGGTCTGGTGTCACGCCGCATGGGCGTGCTGGTCGAGCGCCACGGCGAGCGCCGGGTCATGACCCTGGGCTCCCTCGGCATCACGCTCGGGCTGCTCGCGGTGGCCGCGGCGCAGCACCCGGTGCACCTGGTGGCGGCCTGGACGCTGCTCGGCCTGGCCATGCGGGCGAGCCTCTACGAGACCGCCTTCTCGGCGCTGGCACGGCTGGCAGGCGCGGGGGCGCGCCGCGCGATCTCGATGGTCACGCTCTACGGCGGCCTGGCCTCCTCGGTCTTCTGGCCGCTCGGCCACTGGATGGTGGCCCACTGGGGCTGGCGTGGGTCATTCGCCGCCTATGCCGTCCTCAACCTGCTGATCTGCGTGCCGCTGCACCGGCTGTGTCTGCAGGCACATCCCGGCGCGGCGCCCGCCGCCGGGACAGCGCCGCCCGCAGCCGGGACAACGCCACCCACCGCCGGGACAGCGCCGCCCGCCTCGGCCGTCACCGCGCCGGCACCCACCCCCGAACCCGCAATCCTGGAAGGCCCGATGCGCGACCGCGCGCTGATGGTGCTCTCGGGCCTGCTCGCGGCCCACAGCTTCGTGTTCGGGGCGCTGTCGGCCCACATGCTCACCCTGCTGCAATCGCTCGGCCTGGCGGCCGCGGCGGCGGTCACGCTGGCCTCGGTGAAGGGCGTGGCGCAGGTCGGCGCCCGTTTTGCCGAACTCAGCCTGCAGCGCCACCTCGGGCCGATCTCGGTGGGCATGATCTCCACCGGGCTGCTGCCGCTGGGCCTGCTGGTGATGGACTTCGGCGCACCGCAGGTCATGGTGGTGACCGCCGGCTGCCTGATCTACGGCGCCTCCAACGGCCTGATCACCATCGTGCGCGGTACGGTCAGCCTGCAGTTGTTCGGCCACGCCGGCTACGCAGCCACCCTGGGGCGCATCGCCGCTCCGGGCCTGATTGCAGGCGCGCTCGCGCCGATGGCCTACGCCGCGCTGATCGAGCGCTTCGGCAATGCAGTCGGTCTGGAGGTGCTCACCGGCGTGTCGCTGCTGGGCTTTGCCGGGATGTACTGGCTGGCCCGCCTTCAGAAGCGGTCCTTGCGGAACACCGACACATCGGCCAGGTAGACCGACACACGGTAATTGGGCGCATAGGTGGCCAGCACCTGGGCCGCGATCCGCTCGGCAACCTCGGGCGAACAGATCAGCTGCAGCTCGATCTGCCGGTCGGCGTCCCACTCGCCGTCGTGGTCGCCGTGCATGCCACCACCGCGCACATCGATCACGGTGTAGCCCATGGCCCCGAGCGCGCGCGCCTCGGTCACCAGGGTGCGCTCGAGCACCGCCTCGGCGATGATCACCAGCAGCTTGCGGGGATGGGTCTGCAGCATCGGCAGGGCTCCGGCACTCAGGCGACCTGGCGTGCGGCCCACAGGTAGGCCGGGATGCCCAGGGTCAGGTTGAACGGGAAGGTCACGCCCAGCGCGGTGCCGATCGACAGCGCCGGATTGGCCTGTGGCACGGCGATGCGCATGGCGGTGGGCGCCGCGATGTACGAGGCGCTCGCGCACAGCGTGGCCAGGATGGCGCAGCCGCCCACCGACAGGCCCAGGGCGCGACCGCAGGCCAGGCCGATGGCCGCGAACACCATCGGCGCGACCACCCCGAAGACCACCAGGAACGGCCCCGCCCGACGCAGCTCGGGCAGGCGACTGCCCGCCACCAGCCCCATCTCGAGCAGGAACAGGCACAGCACACCGCGGAACAGATCGCCGAAGAGCGGCTTCATCGGCGCCATGCCCTCGGGGCCCACCAGCCAGCCGATGAGCAGGCCGCCCAGCAGCAGATACACCGCCTTGCCGAACAGCGTCTCGTGCGCAAGACGGCCCCAGCCCACCCCCGACAGGTCGCCGCGCCGGGCAAGCAGAATGCCCACGATGATGCCAGGCGCCTCCATCAGCGCGACCAGCACCGGCATCTGCGCCTCCACGGCCACACCCTCGCGCGCGAGCAGACTCTGGGCCACCGCGAAGGTGACCACCGAGACCGAGCCGTAGTGCGCAGCGATCGACGCGGCATCGACCTGCGCCAGCCGCCCCAGACGACGCAGCACCGGATAGGCAAGCAGCGGCAGCAGCGCCGACAGCGCCACACCGGTGAGCGCCACCGGCAGCACCGAGCCCAGCGGCTGGCGCGCAAGCTCGGCGCCGCCCTTCAGGCCGATCGCCAGCAGCAGATAGACCGACAGGGTCTCGTACAGCGCCTCGGGCAGGCGCAGGTCGGAACGCGACAGCCGCGCGATGAGACCGAGCAGAAAGAACAGGACGACCGGATCGATCGGCATGAACCGGTCAGCCCCCGGCCCGAGGCGGGCTCGTCTCCGCGGTCCCGGGCCGACTGCCAGCCATGCCCCGGGGCGGCATTGCACCCGGCATGGTCAGTCGCGCTCGTCGATCCAGGCCTGCTGGATGGCCTCGAGGATCTTCTCGTTGGAGCGGCCCGGCTGGTCTGCGAAGCCCGGCAGGGCCATCACCCACTGATGCAGGTCGGTGAACCGCAGCTGCAGCGGGTCGACCTCGGGATGGGCCTCGTCGAGGGCGATCGCGATCTCGTTGACGTCGGTCCAGAGCATGATCAGTGATCCTCGCGGGCGTGATTGATGGTGTAGCGCGGAATCTCCACCACCAGGTCGCTGGCGGCCACGGTCACCTGGCAGGACAGGCGCGACAGCGCGGTCAGGCCCCAGGCCTTGTCGAGCATGTCGTCCTCTTCCTCGCTCGAAGGTGCGAGCGAACCGGCCCCCTGTCGGACGATCACATGGCAGGTGGTGCAGGCGCAGGAGAGCTCGCAGGCATGCTCGATCTCGATGCCCTGCTGCAGCAGCGCACGGCACAGCACCGTGCCCTCGGGCACCTCGAAACGGCTGCCCTGCGGGCACAGGGACTCATGGGGAAGGACCTGGATGAACGGCATGGTGTCAGTCGGTGGGATCAGTTGCCCAGCTCGCCGATGCGGCGGCCGGTGAGCGCGCGGGCGATGGAGCGATCCATGCGCCGCTCGGCGAAGAGTTCGGTGCCGCGGGCGAGCGCGTCGGTGGCGGCGCGCAGCGCCGGGAGTTCGGCGCTATCGCGCGCGCCGCGCAGGCGGGCGATCAGCGCGTCGAGCGCGGCACGCTCATCGGCGCCGAGCAGATCGGCATCGGCCTGAAGCGCCGCGTCCACGGCCTCGAGCAGACGATCGGCCTCGACCTGCTGCTCGCGCAGCGCCCGTGCCTGCACATCGGCCTGGGCATTGCCGAAGGCCGCCTGCAGCATGGTGGCAATCTCGTCATCGCCCAGTCCATAGGAGGGCTTGACCACCACCGAGGCCTCCACGCCGCTGGTGGTTTCGCGCGCGCTCACCGAGAGCAGGCCGTCGGCATCCACCTGGAAGGTGACCCGGATACGCGCCGCGCCCGCGGCCATCGGCGCAATGCCGCGCAGCTCGAAACGGGCGAGCGAACGGCAGTCGGCCACCAGTTCGCGCTCGCCCTGCACCACATGGATGGCCATCGCGCTCTGGCCATCGCGGAAGGTGGTGAACTCCTGGGCGCGCGCCACCGGGATGGTGCTGTTGCGCGGAATGACGCGCTCGACCAGACCGCCCATGGTCTCGAGCCCGAGCGAGAGGGGAATGACATCGAGCAACAGCCAGTCATCGCCAGCCGCGCGGTTGCCGGCGAGCAGGTTGGCCTGCATGGCCGCACCCAGCGCAACCACCCGGTCAGGGTCCAGTCCGGTGAGCGGCAGCCGCCCGAACAGCTCGGCCACCGCCCGCGCCACCTGCGGCATGCGGGTGGAGCCCCCCACCAGCACCACCCCGGCCACCGCCTCGGTCTTGAGGCGCGCATCGCGCAGCGCGCGCCGCGTGGCAAGCAGGGTACGCTCGAGAAGATCGCGGGTGAGCGATTCGAAGCGATCGCGTGACAGCGGCAGCGACACCCGGTTGGCGCTGGAGAGCTGCACCGCGAAGGTGACGGTCTCGGCGTCGGTGAGCGCCTCCTTGGCGCGGCGCGCGGCATCGAGCAGCGCACGCAGGTCATGGCTGTCGAGGCTGCCCGCCTCGAGTCCGGTCTCGGCGAGCGCCCAGTCGACGATGCGGCGGTCGAAGTCGTCCCCGCCGAGCGCCGAGTCGCCGCCGGTGGCAATCACCTCGAACACCCCGCGCGAGAGCCGCAGCACCGAGATGTCGAAGGTGCCGCCGCCCAGGTCATAGACCGCATAGATGCCCTCGGCGGCGCTGTCCAGCCCGTAGGCCACGGCTGCGGCCGTGGGCTCGTTCAGCAGACGCAGCACATTCAGACCGGCCAGCCGCGCAGCATCACGGGTGGCCTGGCGCTGCGCGTCGTCGAAGTAGGCCGGGACGGTGATCACCGCGCCCACCAGCTCGCCGCCAAGCGTCTGCTCGGCCCGCTCGCGCAGCACCCGCAGGATCTCGGCCGAGACCTCCACCGGACTGACCTCGCCCGCGCGGGTCTGCAGGCGCACCATGCCCGGCGCATCGACGAAGCGATAAGGACTGGGCACGCGCGTGGCATCGGCCAGGCCACGGCCCATGAAGCGCTTGACCGAGACGATGGTGTTGTGCGGATCGGCCGCAGCCTGTCGTGCCGCCGTCTCGCCAACCTCGACGCCGCCCTGCTCGCGATAGCGCACCACGGAGGGCAGCAGCGAGTGGCCGGCCTCGTCGTCGAGCACCTCGGGCAGGGAATGGCGCACCGAGGCCACCAGCGAGTTCGTGGTGCCCAGGTCGATGCCCACCGCCAGCCGACGCTGGTGCGGCTCGGGCGACATGCCGGGTTCGGAGATCTGCAGCAGGGACATCGGCAATCCGTGGAGGGGCGTGGGAGAGGAAGGCCGCTCAGGCCCCCAGCAGGTCTTCTTCCGCGTGGTCGGTCTCTTCGAGCAGCCGGTCGAGAAACATCAGCTGCCGGACCGCAGCCGCCGCGCCGGCGGCATCGGCCTGGACATCGAGCAGGTCGGCGATGCGGTCGATCAGGGTGCAGCGCTCGCCGTCGATCTCCTCGCGCAGCCGCGCCAGCGCCGGCCGATCGCGCGCGGCACGGGCCTCTTCAAGCGCCTCGCGCCAGCCCATCTGCTGCATGAGGAAGGTGGGCGGCATGGCGGTGTTCGACTCGGCCTGCAGCGACACCCCGCGCAGCTCGCACAGGTAGGCCGCACGACGCTGCGGATCACGCAGCACGCGCACGGCCTCGTTGACCCGGGTGGCGTTGTGCAGCGCCAGCCGCCGATCGGTGTCGCTGCCCTGGGCGTGGCGATCGGGATGGACCGCCGCCTGCAGGCGACGCCACGCCGACTCGAGGCGGGCCTCGTCGATCGCGAAGGCTTGCGGCAGGCCGAGCAGCGCGAAGTGGTTGAGATCGGTCACGAAGGGCAATCGGCTGCAAAAGAAGAGGCGGCCCTCGGCCGCCTCTGACGAGCACGCCCGCGCGGGGCGCTCAGACGTTGAAGGACTCGCCGCAGCCGCACTCGCTCTTCACGTTCGGGTTGTTGAACTTGAAGCCTTCGTTGAGGCCTTCACGAACGAAGTCGAGCTCGGTGCCATCGATGTAGGCCAGGCTCTTGGGATCGACGAACACCGAGACGCCGTGGCTCTGGAACTGGTGATCCTCGGGCGCGAGCTGATCGGCATACTCGAGCTTGTAGGCCATGCCCGAGCAGCCGGTGGTGCGCACACCCAGCCGCAGACCCAGGCCCTTGCCGCGCTTCTCGATATAGCGCGACACATGGCGCGCGGCGCTTTCGGTGAGGGTGATGGCCATGGCTGGCTCCTTGCCTCAGGCGGCCTGGCGCGGCTCGGCAGCGGCCTCGCCATGCTTGCTGCGGTAATCCTGGATGGCTGC
>NZ_CEXFHW010000204.1:0-6442 GCF_982640115.1 Quisquiliibacterium sp.
TGCGAGCCGTAGCCGATGATGGCGACCTTCTTGCCCTTGATGAGCTTGAGGTCACAGTCCTTGTCGTAGAAGACTTTCATGGGGATCTCCTTGTCGAATCTGGGCGCCGCTTCAGGCGCGGGTTGCTTGCTTGGGTGCGGGCGGCGGGCCGCCGGTTCAGGCCTTCAGGACCCGCTCGCCGCGGGCGATGCCCGAGGCGCCGGTGCGCACCGTCTCGAGGATGGCGGAGCGGTCAAGCGCGTCGATGAAGGCGTCGAGCTTGCTGCCATCGCCGGTGAGCTCGATGGTGTAGGACTTGTCGGTGACGTCGATCACCCGGCCGCGGAAGATGTCGGCCATGCGCTTGATCTCCTCGCGCTCCTTGCCCACCGCGCGCACCTTGATCAGCATGAGCTCGCGCTCGATGTAGGCACTCTCGGTGAGGTCGACCACCTTGACCACATCGATCAGGCGGTTCAGATGCTTGGTGATCTGCTCGATGACATCGTCGGACCCCGTGGTGACGATGGTCAGCCGCGACAGCGACCGGTCTTCGGTGGGCGCCACGGTAAGGGTCTCGATGTTGTAGCCGCGCGCCGAGAACAGCCCCACCACCCGGGACAGCGCGCCGGGTTCGTTCTCGAGCAGGACGGAAATGATGTGTCTCATCACGGACTCCGTCTCAGAGGTCTTCGGAGGACAAAAGCATCTCGGTCAGGCCCTTGCCACCCTGCACCATCGGCCAGACGTTCTCCTTGGCGTCGGTGATGATGTCGAGGAAGACCAGGCGGTCGCGATGCTTGCCGAAGGCCTCCCGCAGCGCGGGCTCGACGTCGGCCGGCTTGTCGATGCGCACGCCGATGTGGCCGTAGGCCTCGGCAAGCCGCACGAAGTCGGGCAGCGCATCCATGTACGACTCGGAATAACGGTTGCCGTACTCGATCTGCTGCCACTGCCGGACCATGCCCAGGTAGCCGTTGTTCAGGTTCACCACCTTGACCGGCAGGTGATACTGCTTGCAGGTGGAAAGCTCCTGGATGCACATCTGGATGGAGCCCTCGCCGGTGACGCAGGCCACCTGCGCGTCGGGATGGGCCATCTTCACGCCCATGGCATACGGCAGCCCCACGCCCATGGTGCCCAGGCCGCCGGAGTTGATCCAGCGGCGCGGCTTGTCGAAGCGATAGAACTGGGCAGCCCACATCTGGTGCTGGCCGACGTCGGAGGTGATGAAGGCATCGCCCCCGGTGACCTCCCAGAGCTTCTCCACCACGAACTGTGGCTTGATCACATCGGAGGAGCGGTCATAGGAGAGGCAGTCGCGGCTGCGCCACTGTTCGATCTGGGCCCACCAGGCCGACAGGGCGGCCTTGTCGGGTCCGTCGCCAGCGCTCACCTGCGGCTCGATGAGGGCGATCAGATCGAGCAGGGTTTCGCGGACATCGCCGACGATCGGCACATCGACCTTCACCCGCTTGGAGATCGACGAGGGGTCGACATCGACATGGATGATCTTGCGCGGGTTCTGCGCGAAGTGCTTCGGATTGCCGATCACGCGATCGTCGAAGCGCGCGCCCACGGCGATCAGCACGTCGCAGTGCTGCATGGCCATGTTCGCCTCGTAGGTGCCATGCATGCCGAGCATGCCCACGAACTTGGGGTCGGAGGCCCGATAGCCGCCCAGGCCCATGAGGGTGTTGGTGCACGGGTAGCCGAGCAGATCGACCAGGCGGTTGAGCTCGGGCGCAGCGTTGGCAAGGATGACCCCGCCGCCCGTGTAGATCATGGGGCGTTGCGCCTGCAGCAGCAACTGCATCGCCTTCTTGATCTGGCCCTGGTGGCCTTTGACCACCGGGTTGTAGGAGCGCATCTGCACGCTCTTCGGGTATTCATAGCGGCACTTCTCGCGGGTGACATCCTTGGGGATGTCGACCAGCACCGGGCCCGGGCGGCCGGTGCGCGCGATGTGGAAGGCCTTCTTCATGGTCTCGGCCAGGTCCTTGACGTTCTTGACCAGGAAGTTGTGCTTCACGCACGGCCGCGTGATGCCGACCGTGTCGCACTCCTGGAACGCGTCCTGCCCGATGGCATGGGTGGGCACCTGACCGGACAGGATCACCATGGGAATGGAGTCCATGTACGCGGTGGCGATGCCGGTGACCGCATTGGTCAGGCCAGGGCCGCTGGTGACCAGGCAGACCCCCACCTTTTCGGTGGAGCGGGAGTAGGCATCGGCGGCATGCACCGCCGCCTGCTCGTGGCGGACCAGGATGTGGTTGAGGCCATCCTGCTGGAAGATGGCGTCGTAGATGTAGAGGACGGCGCCGCCGGGATAGCCGAAGATGTGCTCGACACCTTCTTCGCGCAGACAGCGGACGACGATGTCCGCACCAGAGAGTTCCATGAGGTGATCCCTTTCAAGACCGAGGGAGCCCGCCCGCCGGCGCCAACGCCCTCCCTCGGGAGTGGCATCGACGCAGGCCTTGGCACGGGACCTGCGAGGTTGATCGGACGCCCAACGCCGCTCTCGTGAAGCGGGTTGAGGCGAAACGGGCCCAAGCTGACCGTCAGCCGGTGAGCTGCGGACTACAAAGACAACGGCGTCACGAGACACGCGAAGAGCAGCCTCGGGACGCCGGGGGTAACCGACGGAGTATAGCGAGCGAGGCGACATCGGGTCAAGAAATCCGCGCCCACCGCGCCTCGGCATCTCTGCTAGCATCGCCCGCTTGCGGGCTCCTCCACGGTTTGCGCCACCCCTTTCATGGCCACGCGACAGGAATTGTCGGACTTTCTGGCTTCGGTCGAGCGCAGGGCCTTCAAGCACGCGGTCTACGCGGTCCGTGACGAGGAGATCGCCCTGGATCTGATCCAGGACAGCATGCTGAAGCTCGCTGAACGCTATGGTGACAAGCCGGCGGGAGAACTCCCCCTGCTTTTCCAGCGCATCCTGCAGAACGCGATCACCGACCATTTCAGGCGCAGCAAGGTACGCAACGCCTGGGTCACCCTGCTGTCGGTGCTGGTGCCCGAGAGCGAGGACGGCGTCGAGCGCGACCCGCTCGAGGTGCTGGAATCGGCCGGTGAAGGCGGGCGTTCGGCAAGCGCCGCCGAGGAAGTCGAGCGCTCGCAGGTGCTGCGGGTGATCGAGGAAGAGATCCAGCGGTTGCCACCGCGTCAACGGGAGGCCTTCCTGATGCGTTACTGGGAGGATATGGACGTGGCCGAAACGGCCGCTGCCATGGGGTGCTCCGAGGGCAGCGTCAAGACGCACTGCTCCCGGGCCACCCACACCCTGTCAGCGGCACTGCGTGCCCGGGGCATCTCACCATGAACGAGCAGCAATTCACCCGCGAAATCCGCGCCGCGCTTGACGAAGCGTCTGGCCGTTTGCCCTTCAGGGTCGGCCACCGTCTTGAGCAGGCTCGGCTTGCCGCCCTGTCTCGCCAGCGTACCGGCACGGTTCGTGTGGTCGCGTCGGCGCGCCAGGTCGCCCTGGCGGGAGCCGGTGGGCCGTCCCAGGAAAGCCAGTCGCCCTGGCGCCGGGTGCTCGTCACCCTGCTGCCGGTGCTGGCCCTGATCGCCGGCCTCATGGCCATCTCCGTCTGGAACGACACCGAGACCGCCGACGAGATCGCCGAGATCGACAGCGCCATGCTCACCGATGAGGTTCCCCTGACGGCCTACACCGATCGCGGCTTCGGCGTCTTCCTCAAGAACAGCCGCGAGCCCTGAGTCCCATGCCCGTGCTGCCCCGCCGTCCGTCATCCGCACCGCGCCAGCCCGCGCGCCGACGGGTTGCGGTCGTCGCCATGGCGCTGGCGGGGCTCTGGCTCGGCGCCACCGGCGTGGCTGCCTGGGCGGCGGCCCCGGTTACCGACAGCCGCTCGGTGCTGCCGATCAACCAGCCCAAGTGGGCTGAACTCAGCGCATCCCAGCAGGAAACCCTGGCGCCGCTCCAGAGCGCCTGGAACGGTCTGCCGGCGGCCAAGAAGCGATCCTGGCTCGCGCTGACCGAGAAGATGCCCGCCATGAACCCGGCCGACCGGGCGGCCGCTCAGCAACGCATTCGCGAGTGGGCGGCGCTCTCCCCCGAGCAACGCCGCATGGCCCGCGACAACTACCGTCTTGCCAAGTCGCTTGATCGCGATGAGCGACTGGCCACCTGGGAAAGCTACCAGCAGATGACGCCCGAGCAGCGTTCGGTGCTGCGCGCCAACGGCTGGACCAGCAACACCGCGGCCCGCCATGCTGGCGCGCCCACCGGTCTGGCCAAGGAAGCAGCCCGGCCGCTGGCCTCGGCCCAGCAGCCACGGCCGGGCACTGCCGTCAGGACCTCCAGGCCGGGCGCGCCGGCCAGCCAGCCTGCCGACGGCACGCCGGTTGCCGCCGACTGACATGCCCCCTGACGCGGCCCAACCCGCGCCCGACGCCCCGCTGCCCGACGCCGATCCCTGGCGCCGGTTCATGTGCGTCGCCTACGAGGGCGTCATTCTCTTCGGGGTGGTCTTCTTCTTCGCGTACGGCTTCTCGGCCCTCACCCGCTTCAACGGGCAGCCCGGCCCGCTGCGCTGGGCCTTCCAGGGCTTCATGGTGCTGGTGCTCGGGGTGTATTTCGTGTGGTTCTGGTCCCATGGCCGGCGCACGCTGCCCATGAAGACCATGAGCGTCCGCCTGGTCGACGAGCAGGGACAACCGGCCAGCACGCAGCGAGCCATCATGCGCTATCTCGCCGCCTTGGCGGGCTGGGTGATCGCCCTCGGGCTCGCCGCAGGGGTGCACGGGGCCGCCATCCTGCTGGTGGCCGTGCCTTTCGGGTGGGCGCTCATCGATCGCCGCCGCCGCACCCTCTATGACCTGGCCAGCGGCACGCGGCTGGTCTTCGAGCGGCGCTGATTCAGCCGGTCTGCCGCACGCAGTCCACGAAGTACTGGCCGGCCTCGTCGATGACCAGGCCATGCACATCGGTGTCGAAGCCCGGGAATCGCTGATTGAACGCGCGCGCGAACTGCAGGTACTGCACGATCGCGCGATTGAAGCGCTCGCCGGGAATGAGCAGGGGAATGCCCGGCGGATAGGGCGTGACCAGCATGGTGGTCACCCGGCCCTCGAGCTCGTCGATCGGCACCCGGTCCACCCGACGATGGGCCAGGCACTCGAAGGCATCGGAGGGCTTCATCACCGGGACCATGTCCGAGAGGTACATGTCGGTGGTGACCCGGGCCACATCGTTGCTGCGGTAGTTCTCGTGGATCTGCTGGGCGAGATCGCGCAGGCCGACCCGCTCATAGTGCGGATGCGCCTGCACGAACTCGGGCATGACGCGCCACAGCGGCTGGTTGGCGTCGTAGTCCATCTTGAACTGCTGCAGCTCGGTCACCAGCGTGTTCCAGCGCCCCTTGGTGATGCCGATGGTGAACATCACGAAGAACGAGTAGAGCCCGGTCTTTTCCACGACCACGCCGTGCTCGGCGAGATACTTGGTGACGATCGCCGCGGGGATGCCCCAGCTGGCGAACTGGCCCTCGATGTCGAGGCCGGGCGTGGTGATGGTGGCCTTGATCGGGTCGAGCATGTTGAAGCCGCCCGATAGCCGGCCGAAGCCGTGCCAGCCATCGCTCGACTTGAGGAACCAGTCTTCGCGCCGACCGATGCCGTTGTCGGCGAGGTGGTTGGGGCCCCAGACCTGAAACCACCAGTCCTTGCCGAACTCGGCATCGACCTTGCGCATGGCGCGCCGGAAGGCGAGCGACTCGAAGATCGACTCCTCGACCAGCGCGGTGCCGCCGGGCGGCTCCATCATGGCCGCGGCGACATCGCAGCTGGCGATGATCGCGTACTGCGGGCT
This sequence comes from Quisquiliibacterium sp., assembly GCF_982640115.1. NCBI lineage: Bacteria > Pseudomonadati > Pseudomonadota > Betaproteobacteria > Burkholderiales > Burkholderiaceae > Quisquiliibacterium > Quisquiliibacterium sp. The sequence continues at coordinate 5,828 of NZ_CEXFHW010000204.1, forward strand.
GGTGGAGGTGTGCATCAGGAAGGCTTCGTTGAAGCGGTACTGATCGAGCTTGCGGGTCTCGGAGTCCTGCACCAGGATCTGCGAGGCCTGCGACAGCCCCGCGAGCAGCTTGTGCGTGGACTGGGTGGCGAAGATCATCGCCTCCTTGGCGCGCGGCCGGTCGGGGCCGATGGCATGGAACTCGTGATAGAACGGGTGGAACACCGCGTGCGGCAGCCAGGCCTCGTCGAAGTGAAGATTCTCGATGTAGTCGCCGAGGGTGGACTTGATCTGCTCGACGTTGTAGAGCACGCCGTCATAGGTGGACTGGGTGATCGTGAGCACCCGGGGCTGCGCCGACTTGTCCTTGACGAGCGGGTTGGCTGCGATCCGCTTGCGAATCGCCGCGGGGGAGAACTCGGCCTGAGGGATGGGCCCGATGATGCCGAAGTGGTTGCGCGTGGGCGGCAGGAACACCGGCACCGCGCCCGTCATGATGATGGAGTGCAGGATGCTCTTGTGGCAGTTGCGGTCCACCACCACCACGTCGCCGGGCGCCACCGTGTGGTGCCACACCATCTTGTTGCTGGTGCTGGTGCCGTTGGTGACGAAGAAGCAGTGGTCGGCGTTGAAGAT
>NZ_CEXFHW010000205.1:0-6423 GCF_982640115.1 Quisquiliibacterium sp.
GATCAGCGTGAAACCCCGTCCCCTCATCGCGACGCTCCTTGAAGACAAGGAGTCTAGACACGCGTCATGGGCGGGGGACGACCCGCCCGACGAACGCCGCCGCACAGGCAGACAGGCGGTGCGGGCAGGCAGGCGGCGCGGGCCGCCAGCGGAGGCTGGCCAGCCGGGCGGCACGGGCCGCCCGAGGGGCTCAGGTGCGCGCCAGACCCTTGGGCAGCGGGAAAGCGGTGTCTTCCTGCACGCCCGGCAACTGGCGCACCGAGCGCACGCCCAGGGTCTTGAGGCGAGCCAGCACCTCGGTGACCAGCACCTCGGGGGCGGAGGCGCCGGCGGTGATGCCGATGCGCTGCCGGCCGGTCAGCCAGCCCGGATCGAGTTCGGCGGCCGAGCCGATGAGGTGCGCCTCGCAGCCCATCTTCTGCGCCACCTCCCGCAGCCGGTTGCTGTTGGAGCTGGTGGGCGAGCCGATCACCAGCACCAGATCGCACTGCGGCACCATGAACTTGACCGCGTCCTGGCGGTTCTGCGTGGCGTAGCAGATGTCCTGCTTCTTGGGCTCGGCCACCTGCGGGAAGCGGGCGCGCAGCGCATCGATCACCTCGCGGCAGTCATCGACCGACAGCGTGGTCTGGGTGACATAGGCCAGGCGGGCGGGATCGGCCACCTGCAGGCGGGCGACATCCTCCACCGACTCGACCAGATGGATGCCGCCATCGGCCTGGCCCATGGTGCCCTCCACCTCCGGATGACCGGCGTGGCCGATCATGACCACCTCGCGCCCCTCGCGGCGCATGCGGGCCACCTCGACATGCACCTTGGTGACCAGCGGGCAGGTGGCATCGAACACCGACAGGCCACGGGCCTGCGCCTCGTCGCGCACCGCGCGGGCCACGCCATGCGCCGAGAACACCACCGTGGCGCCGGCCGGCACCTCGTCGAGGGACTCGACGAAGACCGCGCCCTTGGCGCGCAGGTCGGCCACCACATGGTCATTGTGGACGATCTCGTGACGCACATAGATGGGTGCGCCGTGCAGGTCGAGCGCCCGCTCGACGATGGCGATGGCACGGTCGACGCCGGCGCAGAAACCGCGGGGTTGGGCGAGCAGGGCTTCCATCGGGAGCTCCGGACCAGTGGGGGTGATCAGAGGACAGCGATGATCCGCACTTCCAGGCGGACCGCGTGGCCGGCCAGCGGATGGTTGAAATCGAAGAGCGCGCTGTGCTCGTCGATCTGCTTGAGGATGCCGGCATAGCGGCCGCCACCCGGCGCCGGGAAATCGACGAGGTCGCCCGGCTCCCAGGTGGTATCGGGCTCGGCGTTGGCCTGCAGCATGGCCCGCGAGACCCGCTGCAGCAGCGCGGGGTTGCGCTCGCCATAGGCCTCGCCCGGTGCCAGCTCGAACACCGAATGCGCGCCCTGCGCAAGCCCCATCAGGCAGCGTTCCAGCGGCTCGGCCAGTTGTCCGAGGCCCATCTGCAGGGTGGCCGGGGGGCCGCCGAAGGTGCTGACGACATCATCGCCCCCTTCCGCCAGACTGATGCGGTAATGAAGCGTGAGATGCGAATCAGCCTGGACGGTGGGAGTGGACTCGGTCATGGATCGCCCGGATTGTATGTCAGGCGGGGTGCTCCCGCCCCTGGAGGACAGCCAGCTTCTGGCACTGGCGCTGGATGGCCGGCAGGGCCCGGCCGCGCTGGCCCGCGCGCGCCGCGATCTTCGGGCCTGCGCCAGCCTGCGCACGCTGCTCGGGCCCGAGCCGCCACCCGGCATCCCTGCCCTGCGCTGGGCGCGCCTGCGGGCGGTGTCCGAACTCATGCGGCGAGCCGAACTCGAGACCCTCACCCAGACCGACGCCCTGCTCTCGCCCGAGTCGGTGCGTCGCTTCCTGCGGCTATGGCTGCATGACCGGCCGGTGGAGTGCTTCGCCGGCGTGTTCCTCGACAGCCAGCACCGGGTGATCGCCGCCCGCGAACTCTTCACCGGCACGCTGGCGCAGACCGCGGTCTATCCGCGCGAGGTGGCACGCCAGGCGCTGCGCCTGAACGCGGCGGCGGTCATCCTGGCGCACAATCATCCCTCGGGCGTGGCCGAGCCCAGCACCGCCGACCGGATGCTTACCGAAGCGCTGCGCTCGGCCCTTGCGCAGATCGACATCCCGGTACTCGATCATCTGATCGTCGCCGGCACCCGATGCGTGTCCTTCGCCGAGCGCGGCTGGCTCTGATGCCCCCGCGATGTTGCCCATGCTGGACACCACAAGCCGGCGCAGGCATAATCGAGGGCTTTTCCAACAACCCTGTGCCGTCTTGCGGCTCGCACAGCGGGTCACAGCGTGGCCCGCCACCCGGCAAGACTGCACCCGCCAGCCCGGCCAGACCCGCCCGGCCGGCAAACCCGAGGAGTGGATCATGGCCCGCGTATGCCAGGTGACCGGCAAAGGACCGATGGTTGGCAACAATGTCTCCCATGCCAACAACAAGACCAAGCGCCGCTTCCTGCCCAACCTGCAGTCGCGCCGCTTCTGGGTTGAAGGCGAAAACCGCTGGGTGCGCCTGCGCCTGACCAACGCTGCACTGCGCCTGATCGACAAGAAGGGCATCGAAGTGGTGCTCGCTGACCTGCGCGCCCGCGGCGAAGCGGTCTGATCCCGCGCCTTCCGGCATCTCACCCAGGAGAACTTCGCCATGCGTGACAAGATCAAGCTCGAATCCACCGCCGGCACCGGCCACTTCTACACCACCACCAAGAACAAGCGCACCAAGCCCGAAAAGATGGAGATCAAGAAGTTCGATCCCGTCGCGCGCAAGCATGTGGCTTACAAGGAAACCAAGATCAAGTGATGCTGACGGGCGTGAGCATCTGGCGCGCCCTGCCTCATCAATGACCTTTTGCAGCGCGCTTCGGCGTGCCGGCAAACAGAAAGCCCCGCTCTCGCGGGGCTTTTTCTTGCCCGGAACCGCCCGGTTTCGGGACCGCCACGGCCTGACGGCAGCGCTCGCCGGCCCGGAACATCAGCCTGTCAGGCCGCGTAGCGCCGAACCCGCAGGGCAAGTTCCTGCAGGGGGCGCATGCCGCTGGACTCGGCGCGGCTGAGCCACTGCTGCAGGCTCTCGAGCAGCTGATCCTTGCTGAGCGTGGATCGCTCCCACAGGATGGCCAGCTCCTGACGCATCTCGACCAGCTTGCGCACCGCGTCACTGGCAGCAAAGACCTCGCTCACCCGGGCCTTCTGGTCGGCCGTCCATTTGCCGGCATCCACCACCAGCCAGGACCGCGCCCCCGAGAGCAGGGCCTGCTCGGAACGGCGCGAACCGAGCCGACGGGCCTCTTCGGCGCAGGTGCGACGCAGGGAGTCGGCAAAGGCCGCCATCATGTCGTAGCGATGGGCGATGACCGCCTGCAGGGTGTGCGCATCAACCACCGGCCGGGCCTCGGCGAACTTCGGCGTGGGCGCCAGGCGCCGCACCGTGGCCAGCCCGAGCATGCTGAGGATGCGGATGTACATCCAGCCGACATCGAACTCGTACCACTTGGACGAGAGCTTGGCTGAACTGCCGAAGGCGTGGTGGTTGTTGTGGAGCTCTTCGCCGCCGATGATCAGCCCGATCGGAAAGACATTGGTGCTGGCATCGGGGCTGTCCCAGTTGCGGTAGCCCCAGAAGTGGCCGATGCCGTTGATGATGCCGGCCGCAGTGACGGGAATCCAGATCATCTGCACGGCGAACACCGTGAGGCCGGCCGCGCCGAACAGCAGCACATCGATCAGCAGGGTGAGGTACACCCCCAGGGACGAGTGGCGGCTGTAGACATGGCGCTCGACCCAGTCATCGGGCGCACCGTGGCCGAACTTCTCGATGGTTTCGCGGTTGGCAGCTTCGGCGCGGTAAAGCTCGACGCCCTCGAGAAGCACCTTGCGCAGGCCCCGGGTCTGGGGGCTGTGCGGGTCATCAGGGGTCTCGCAGCGGGCATGGTGCTTGCGGTGGATGGCCGCCCACTCGCGGGTGACCATGCCGGTGCCCAGCCAGAGCCAGGCCCGGAAGAAGTGCGAGACCAGCGGGTGCAGATCGAGCGCCCGGTGGGCCTGGCAGCGATGCAGGTAGATGGTGACCGCCGCAATGGTGATGTGCGTGGTCAGCAGGGTGAAGCCCACGATCTGCCAGCCGGAGAAATCCAGCAGGCCGGTGTCGAGGAAGGAAAGAAGCGAATCAAGCAAGGTGGCACTCCAGGGTGCGTCAGTTTTCCCGCGCAGTGTACCCCGCGACGGGAGCATTCAAGAATCGTATCTCGCGCTGCGGATACGGAATTTCAACCCCGTCGGCGCGCAGCGCGGCGAGGATCGCCAGGTTGATCTCAGACTGCACCACCGGGCGTCCGATCTCACCGTCCGAGATGGAATAGGCAAGATCGAGGGACAGTCCGTCGGCGCCGAAGGCGGTCAGCATGGCCTGCGGCGGCGGGTCGGCCACCACCCGCGGGTGGGCGCGGGCGAGCGCCTCCAGACGCGGGAACAAGCGATCGAGGTCGGTGCCGTACGCCACCGTCACGCTGCTGCGCAGCCGGGCCGAGACCTGCTTGGAGAAGTTCTGCACCGGGTTGGCCATCAGCATCTCGTTGGGAATGATCGATTCCCAGCCCTCGAGCGAGCGGATCACGGTGAACCGGGTGCGGATCTCGCTGACCCGCCCGTAGTACTTGTCCACCGTGACGAAATCGCCCATGCGTACCCGCCGCTCGAGCAGCACCACGAAGCCGCTGACATAGCTGCTTGCTATGCGCTGCAGGCCCAGGCCAATGCCCACACCCAGGGCGCCGCTGAACACCGACAGCGCGGTGAGATCGAGGCCGACCAGCGACAGGCCGATCATCAGCGCCAGCAGCAGCAGCAGGGCGCGCATCACCCGGGCCAGCACGACCCGTACGCTGAGGTCGCCGGCATCGACCGCCAGCAGACGGGCCTCGATCAGGCTGCCCAGCCACAGCGCACCGAGCAGGGTGGCCACCACCCAGAAACTGGCCGACAGGATGGTCCAGACCGACACCCGCTGCTTGCCCACCGGGATCTGCATCGAGTCGGCCAGCGCGACCACATCGTCGGCGTAGCCGGTGACATAGAGTGCCACCGTCACCCAGACCAGGCCCGCCAGCAAGCGAAGGAAGAAGGCCGCGGTGGACGAACCCGCCAGGCGCGCCACCATGTGGCTGATCCCGCGCGCGAGCGCCAGGCCGCCGGCCAGCACCATGGCCACATGCAGCAGGTTGGTGTGCTGCCAGACCGCCAGCAGCGGCCGGGCGGCCGCCATCAGGGCCGCGGCATAGGCCGGGAAAAGCACCCGCCCGACGGCAGAGCGGGCCGCCGAGGCGGCGAGCCTCGCCGCGGGACGGTCCTGGGCGCCGGCCGCAACGGGGCCGGCCGCGGATGGTGTCGATGCCGCTGGTGCGGGTGATGGCGCCGTTACGGCCGGTGCGGCTGATGGCGCCGGTGCGTCCGGCGCGGCTGATGGCGCCGGTGCCGCCGGCGCGGCCGGTGCGGAGCTGGCAAGCGCGCCGGATGTCTCCACCTCGGTCGCGTCGGCCTCCTCACCGGGCCCCTGCGCCTCGCCGGTGAGCGCCATCTGCGCGGCCAGGGCGGCGGCCCGGTCCCGACGCCAGCGCTCCAGCGTGACGCGCTCCAGCCACCGCGCGGCGAACACGCAGGCAACGATGACCGCCACCTGCCAGAGCACCGTCGGGCTCTGCAGATCGGTCCAGAGATCCTTGAGAAGCGGCGAGAGCGAGATCATGGTCGGTGACAAGGGTCGGGGGCGGACGACGCTCCCGGACTCAGGCCGGGCGCAGCCAGCGCACCGCGTAGAAGCTGTCGGTGCCGTGGAGATCGGTGCGCAGCGACAAGGCCCCGTCCACCTCGGCGGTCGCCGGCAGGCGAACCGACTGACGGGCAAGGCTCTCGGCGGCCGATTCGGCCACCCAGCCGGGGTGCTCATGCTCGAAGTGGCGGCGCACTGCGTCGTTCTCCTCGGGCAGCAGGCTGCAGGTGGCGTAGATCAGCGCACCGCCGGGCCGCACCAGACGGGCCGCGGCCGCCAGGATGGCGCGCTGGCTCGCACCCAGTGCCGGCAGGCTGCCCGGGTCGAAGCGCCACTTGAGGTCGGGATTGCGGCGCAGCGTGCCGGTGCCGCTGCACGGAGCATCGACCAGCACCGCGTCGGCACGGCCGGCCAGCCGGTCGAGCTTGGGATCGCGCTCGCTGTCGATGCCGAAGGGCTGGACATTGCTGGCCCCGGATCGGGCCAGGCGCGCCCGCATGCGCGAGAGCCGCGCTGCCGAGACATCGCAGGCGAACACCTGCCCGCTGCCGCGCAGCAGCGCAGCCAGGGCCAGGGTCTTGCCGCCGGCCCCGGCGCAGAAGTCGACCACGGTCTG
>NZ_CEXFHW010000206.1:0-6317 GCF_982640115.1 Quisquiliibacterium sp.
TGGGGGGGGGGCCGGCGCCGGCACCGACGCTGGCGCGCGCTGCGTGTACGCGCTGGGCATCCATCCGATGTATGTCGATCGGGCGCGCGACGAGGATCTTGACCTGCTGCGCCAGGCGCTCATGGCGGCGGCCGACGATCCCGCCCTGGTGGCGGTGGGCGAGATCGGGCTCGACGGCTTCGTGCCCGGGCTCGATGCCGCGCGTCAGGAGCGCTTCCTGGCCGCGCAGCTGCGCCTGGCCCGCGAGTTCGACCTGCCGGTGATCCTGCATGTGCGCCGGGCCCAGGACCGGGTGCTCAAGCAGCTGCGCCGGTTCCGTCCATCCGGGGGCATCGCCCATGCCTTCAACGGCAGCCACCAGCAGGCGCAGGCTTTCGTCGATCTCGGGCTGGCGCTGGGTTTCGGGGGGGCGATGACCTTCGCGCGGGCCCTGCAGATCCGTCGACTGGTCAGCGAGCTGCCGGCCCATGCCCATGTGCTGGAGACCGACTCGCCCGACATCGCGCCGGCCTGGCGCCATCCCGGCCGCAACGATCCGGCGCAGCTTGCCGGCATCGCGGAGGTCTTCGCGCAGCTGCGTGGCCTGAGCGTCGAGCGCGCGTCGGCCGTATCCACCGCCAATGCGGTGCGGGTGTTGCCGCGACTCGCGGCCTGGGTGGACTCGGCCAGTCGGCCGGGGCGAGGGGAAGCCTCGGCCTGAAGGCCGAGAGGCAGGCGACGCATGGCCGATGGCGGCGCGCTGCGCGTCGCGCAATCATCGGTCATGACCCGATCGGCTCGGTGGTGGCGTGGCCTGTCCCTGCCCGCGGCCTGCCCGCCGGGCGCGTGGGTGGTCGGCACCTGCTGGGCCGTGCAGCAGCTTGCGGCGCTGCCGCCGGAAGGGCTGGCGCGCGGGCTGCTCATCGCGGGCCTGGGTCTGCTTGGGCTGGGCGTGGCGGTGGGTTCGGGCCTGGGCCGGTGGCGTTTGCGCACGGCGGCGCGTCCCCTGGCCACGGTCCTCGTGCTGCTTGGCCTGGTGCTTGCCACCGGCGGCTGGGCGCTGCTGCGGGCCCATGCCGGGCTGGCCAGCCGCCTGTCGCCGGCGCTCGAAGGCGTGGAGCTGGTGGTGCGCGGCACCGTGCTCGACATGCCGGTGCCCTCGGCCCAGGGTTGGCGCACGCGTCTGCGGGTCGAGGCCATCGAGAGCCCGGTGGGGCTCGCGGCAGCGCCGATCACGGCGCGGCTGCTGTGGCCGTCTGCCGAGGCTGGCAGGCCGGGGGCCGTGGCGGTTGCGGGTCGCGATGCGCCCTTTCGCGCCGGCGAGCACTGGCGGCTTGCGCTGCGTCTGCGCCGACCGCTCGCGCTGCGCAATCCCGGGCAGTTCGATGCCGAACTGCGCGCCCTCGAGGAGGGCATCGATGCCCTGGGCACGGTGCGCGTCGGACCGCGCGCGGCTGCGCGGCCGCAGCGTCTTGCGGGCTCGTCCCTGGCCCTGCCGGTGCTGGTCGAGCGGGTGCGCACCGGTCTGCGCGATGCCATCGAGCAGGCGCTCGCCGACCAGGTCGCGCCGGTGCGCGGCGTGGTGGTTGCGCTGGTGGTGGGTGACCAGTCGGCCATCCCGGGGGAGCACTGGGAACTGTTCAATCGCACCGGCGTGGGCCACCTGATGAGCATCTCGGGCCTGCACATCACCATGCTGGCGGGCCTGGGTATCTGGGCGGTGCGTCGGCTCTGGCGCAGCGGGTTGCGCTTGCCGGGGCGGGGCGGCCCGGCGCCGCCTGCCGCCTGGCTGCCCGAGCCGCATGCCGCCTGGGCGGGCGGTGTGGTCTGCGCGTTCGCCTATTCGGCGATCGCGGGCTGGGGCCTGCCCGCGCAGCGCACCTGCTGGATGCTCGCCGTGGCCGGATTCGCACTGCTGGCAGGCCGCGCCCGCGGCGCGCGCGATGTGCTGTGCACCGCGGCCGCCGTGGTCTGCCTTCTCGATCCCTGGGCGCCCATGGCCGCCGGCTTCTGGCTCTCGTTCGCGGCGGTGGCCGCGATCATCTGGCACGGCAGCCGCCTGCGTCTCGGGCAGGCTGGCGCGGGTGCCGTGCGGGGCCCGCAGACCACCGCCACCGCGGGTGCCGGCGCCGGCGCCGGTGCCGGTGCATGGGGCACGCGGCGGGCCGCGGCCATGTCACGGATCCGGGCGGTACTGGGCGAGGCCTGGCGCTCCCAGGTGGCCGCCACGCTCGCGCTGCTGCCGCTGGGCACGCTCTTCTTCGCCTCGGTCTCGCTGGTCGGCCCGCTGGCCAACGCCTTCGCGATCCCGCTGGTCTCGGGTCTGATCACGCCGCTGGCGCTGGCCGGTGGCGGACTGGCGCTGCTGCCCGGCCCGATCGGCAGCTGGGTGCTGCAGATGGCAGCCTGGTTGACCGATGCCCTGCTGCAGGCGCTCGCCATCTGCGATGGCTGGCGCTGGGCCTCGCTGGTGGTGCCCGCGCCCGAGACCCCGGCGCTGCTGCTGGCGGTGGTGGCCTGCGTCCTGCTGCTGGCCCCCTGGCCGATGCCGGGCCGGGTCTGGGCGGCCGGCGGACTGCTGCCGCTGCTCCTCGCCCCGGTGCGCGCGCCAGCCCCCGGAGAACTCTGGCTGACGGCGTTCGATATCGGCCAGGGCATGGCCGTGCTGGTCGAGACCCCGGCCGGCCGCTTGCTCTACGACGCCGGCCCGGCGTGGTCCGGCGACAGCGATGCCGGCTCGCGGGTGCTCGGCCCGTCGCTGCGCGCACGCGGCATCGATCGGCTGCAGGCTCTGGTGATCTCGCACCGCGACACCGACCATGCCGGCGGCGCGCTCTCGCTGCTGCGACAGCTCACGATCGAGCAGGTGATGTCCTCGCTGCCCGATGAGCATCCTGTGGTGCGGACGGCGGCGCGGCACCGGCGCTGCCGCCGGGGCGAGGCCTGGCAGTGGGGCGACACCCGGTTCGAGTGGCTGCACCCGGCTGATGATGATCCGCCCCTGGGCCGCCGCGCCGGCGCCAACCCGCTGAGTTGTGTGCTGCGAGTCCAGTCGCCAGCCGGCAGCGTGCTGCTCCCGGGCGACATCGAGGCTGCCCAGGAAGCCAGGCTGCTCGAGCGGCTGGGTGCCCCGGCGCTGCGGGCCGATCTGCTGGTCGCGCCCCATCACGGCAGCCGCACCTCATCCACGGCGGGCTTTCTGCAGGCGGTTGCGCCGCGCTGGGCGATCTTCCAGGTGGGCTACCGCAACCGCTTCGGGCACCCGGCGCCCACGGTGCTCCAGCGGTATCGTGACCAGGGCATCGCCGTGCTTCGCACCGACCGGGATGGCGCGATCAGCGTCCGTCTGCGGGCGGGCGCCGAGGCGCGCATCGAACTCGCCCGGCGCGAGCCGCTGCGCTACTGGCGAATGGGCGTGCCCGAAGCGGCAGAGCCCGAAGCGCCCTGAAGCCGCACCGCACCGTGGGTGTTGCAACAGCTTGCGAGCATGGGCGCCAGGTCTGCCGCACCCGCACCGGGCTCGGGCTGCGACGAAACCGGCCTACTGCGCCGTCCAGCCGCCGTCGATGGTCCAGGCTGCGCCGCGCACCTGGGCGGCGGCCTCGGAACACAGGAAGGCCGCCATCTCGCCGATCTGGCCGGGGGTGACGAAATCCACCGAGGGCTGCTTCTCGGAGAGCAGAGCCACCCGCGCCTCGTCGGCACTGATGCCGGCCTGGGTGGCGCGGGCATCGATCTGCTTCTGGACCAGCGGCGTGAGCACCCAGCCCGGGCAGATCGCGTTGGCCGTGATGGCGGTGCGGGCGGTCTCGAGGGCCACGACCTTGGTCAGGCCGATGATGCCGTGCTTGGCCGCCACATAGGCCGCCTTTTCCACCGAAGCCACCAGACCATGCGCCGAGGCGATGTTGATGATGCGGCCCCAGCCGCGCTCGCGCATGCCGGGCAGCGCGCAGCGGGTGGTGTGGAAGGCCGCCGAGAGGTTGAGCGCGATCACCGCATCCCAGCGCTCGGTGGGGAAGCGCTCCACCGGGGCCACATGCTGGATGCCGGCATTGTTCACCAGCACATCCACCCCCACCCCGGCGGCCTGCAGGCGGCCGAACAGGGCCTCGATCTCGGCCGGGCGCGAGAGGTCGGCCGCCTCGTAGCGCACCGTCACGCCGTGGCGTTCGGCGAGCGAGGCGCGCAACCGCGCGATCTCGTCGGCATCGCCGAAGCCGTTGAGCACGAGATGGGCGCCACGTTCGGCCAGCGCCTGGGCGATGCCCAGGCCGATGCCGCTGGTGGATCCGGTGACCAGTGCCGTCTTGCCTTTCACGCTGATGCTCCCTGATAAGATGGCGCGATTCTACAGGGGGCCCGGTGCCCCCTTTTTTCTGCGCAGGCGCCCGCCTTCGTGCCCTTCTGACGGAAACCCCCATGTCCATCCAGCGTCTGCATGTCGGTCCCCGGCTCTCCGAAGTCGCCATCCACCAGGGCGTGGTCTACCTTGCCGGCCAGGTGGCCGAGGACCCTTCCCAGGACATGGCCGGCCAGACCCGGCAGGTGCTGGCGGCCATCGATCGACTGCTCGGCGAGGCCGGCAGCGACAAGTCGCGCCTGCTGCAGGTGACGATCTTCGTGACCTCGATGGCCGAGTTTCCGGCCATGAATGCGGTCTGGGACGCCTGGGTGGTGCCGGGCCAGACCCCGCCACGCGCCACCGTGCAGGCGGCGCTCGCACGGCCCGAGTACAAGGTCGAGATCAAGGTCATCGCCGCGCAGGGCTGAGCGCGCGACCGGGGGCGCGCGCCGGCGCCGGGTCAGCGTCTGCCCAGGGGCTGCGACTGCCGGCCGTCAGCGCCAGCCCGCCCGATCGATGATCCGGGCCGCATTCACCTGGGCGCGACCGATCTGTGCCACTGGCAGGCTGTCCTGCCGGAACCTGCCCAGGCTCTCCAGTGCGGGGTTCTTCACCGACACCGTGGGCACCGCGGGCCACTCGTTGTTGCCGTCGGCCAGCATGCGCTGGGCCTCGTCGGAGGCCAGGTACTCCAGGAAGCGCGCCGCCGCATCGCGGTGCGGCGCGTGGCGGGCAATGCCGCCGCCCGAGATGTTCATGTGCGTGCCCCAGCTCGCCTGGTTGGGCATGATCACCCCGATGTTCGCCAACATCTCCCGGTCCTGCGGCTTGTCCGAGCGCATCAGCCGGGCGAGGTAGTAGGTGTTGGTCAGGGCCACCCCGCACTCGCCGGTGGCCACGGCCTTGATCTGGTCGGTATCGCCGCCGCGCGGGCTGCGCGCGAAGTTGGCCACCATGCCGCGCGCCCACTGCTCGGCGGCGGCTTCACCCAGGTGTTCGGACATGGCGCCGATCAGCGACAGCATGTAGGGATGGGCGCCGGAGCGCGTGCACACCTTGCCCTTGAGCTGCGGGTTTGCGAGGTCCTCGTAGCGGCGCACTGTATCGGCGGGCACGAGGGCCCGGTTGTGGATGATCACCCGTGCCCGGGTGGAGACCGCGAACCACTCGCTGCCCTGGCCGTCGTCCTTGCCGCGCAGATGCGCCGGGATGCGGGCCTGCAGCGTGGCCGAGCGCAAGGGCTGGAACAGGCCCTCGATCTGCGCTTTCCAGAGGCGAGCGGCATCGACGAGCAGCACCACATCGGCGGGGCTGTTGCGGCCCTCGGTGCGCAGCCGCTCCAGCAGCGCCTCGTCCCCGGACTCGATGCGGTTGATGCGGATGCCGGTCTGGCGGGTGAAGTTGGCGTAGAGCGCCTCATCGGTCTGATAGTGACGTGCCGAGTAGAGGTTGAGCACGGGCTCCTGCGCCAGCGTCGACGCCGCCGGCGTCGCCAGCGCGATCAGCGCCGCGGCCAGCCGCGCCAGGGGGCGGACACGGCCCCACCGGGAACCCGGCGGCAGGCTGGCCGTCTGAGGGCGATCGCCTCGCGGGCGCGCCAACCGGACTCGGATCGACGGGATGAGAGCAGCGCGGCAGGCGCGCAGACGGACGGCAATCATGGTGTGGGGATGGCGGGGACGGGGCTTCGACGGTGGAAGGCTGAAGACCGAGTCTAGCCAGTTCGCGAATCAGATGCAAATGAGAAGTGTTTCTATTGAAGGTGACGCCATACCCCCTCGGAAGGCCGGGCCGACAATCCGGAAAGCCGGGCCTACAATCGGCGGCCATTCGCCCGTCCGCGTCATCACTGTCGCCTGCCGATCTGCCCCGTGACCGCTCCCCGCCGACCTGCCCGTCGATGGCTGCTCGCTGCCTTGCCGCTTGCCACCGGCCTGCTGCCGGCTTGTGGTCTGATCCCGGGCCGGCCATCGCCTGCCGCTGCCCTGTCGCG
>NZ_CEXFHW010000207.1:0-6309 GCF_982640115.1 Quisquiliibacterium sp.
GTCGCCGGCCGCAACGACCAGTACCGCCACTGGCTCACCCTGGTCTGAGCCGCCTTCCGCCCGCGTCGCCATGAGCCAGCCCAAGCCCGAAGCGCCCGCCGCCGTCGAACTCGACGGCGGCGATCTGCCGGCGTTCTGCCCGAACCCGCGGATGCCCATCTGGAACCACCACCCGCGGGTGTATCTTGATGTCACCCACGAGGGCGGCGCGCGCTGCCCTTACTGCGGCACTCAGTACCGGCTCAAGGCCGGCGCGGTGGTCAAGGGCCACCACTGAGCGGTCATGGCGCCGGATCCGGGCGGGCCAGCACCCCGCCGCAGCGACATGCGGATCCTGGTGATCGCGCCCAACTGGATCGGTGACGCCGTGATGGCCCAGCCCCTGCTGGCGCTGCTGCGGCGCCAGCATCCGCAGGCCGTTCTCGATGTGCTTGCACCACCCGCGGTGGCCCCGGTCTTCCGCGCCATGCCCGAAGTGACCGAGACCCTGGAGGCCGCCAACCGCCACGGCAAGCCGCAGTGGGGCGAACGCTGGCGCCTCTCGCGGCAGTTGCGCGCCCGCGGCTACGATCGCTGTTATGTGCTGCCCAATTCCGCCAAGTCGGCGCTTGCGCCCTGGCTTGCCGGCATTGCGCTGCGCATCGGCCACCACGGCGAGTCGCGCTACCTGCTGCTGAACCAGCGCGTGCCGCCGCGCAAGGGCGAAGCGCGCCAGCCCATGGTCGAGTTCTACGCGGCACTGGCCGGACATGAGGGGCCGGTGCCCGACCCGGTGCTCAGCCCGCGCCCGGGTCTGGCGCGCGAGGCGCGGGCCCGACTCGGGCTGCGCCCCGACGAGCCGCTGATCCTGCTCTGTCCGGGCGCCGAGTACGGGCCGGCCAAGCGCTGGCCCAGCCGTCACTTCGCCGCCCTGGCCAGCCTGGCCGCCGCCGAATGGCCCGAGGCCACGATCGCGCTGGTGGGTTCGGCGCGCGAGCGTGCGATGGCCACCGAGATCGCGGCGCTCTCGGGCCAGGATCTTCGCAATCTCTGCGGCGACACCTCGCTTGACGAAGCGCTCGGGCTCATCGCCAGCGCCAGCGCCGTGATCTCCAACGACTCCGGCCTCATGCACGTGGCCGCCGCCTGCCGCCGGCCGCAAGTGGCGGTCTTCGGCTCGAGCGACCCGCGCCACACCCCGCCGCGTTCGCCGCGGGCGCAGGTGCAGTGGCTGCAGCTCGCCTGCAGTCCCTGCTTCCAGCGCGACTGTCCGCTGGGCCATACCCGCTGCCTCAACGACCTCTCCCCGACCGCGGTGTTCGCCTCGCTGCGCCAGGTCCTGCAACCCCAAGCCGAGCGCCCCTCCCGATGAGCACCGCCCCCGAATTCGTGCTGACCCTGTCCTGCCCGGACACCACCGGCATCGTCTATCACGTCACCGGCTTCCTGTTCGAGCGGGGCTGCAACATCATCGACTCGGCGCAGTTCGGCGATGCCAGCACCGGGCTGTTCTTCATGCGGGTGCACTTCTCGGCCGCCGCACCACTCGACCGGGACACGCTCGAGGAGGCCTTCAGCCCGATCGCCGCCCGCTTCGCCATGGATGCGCGGCTGCACGCGCTGGCGGTGCGACCGCGGGTGCTCCTCATGGTCTCCAAGTTCGGTCACTGCCTGAATGACCTGCTGTTCCGGTGGTCCTCGGGGCAGCTCGCCATGGAGATCCCCGCCATCGTCTCCAACCACGCCGACTTCCAGCCCCTGGCCCATGGCTACCGCATCCCGTTCTTCTACCTGCCGGTCACCGCCGCCACGCGCGCCCAGCAGGAAGAGCGGCTGCTCGAGCTCGTGGAGCGCGAGCGCATCGACCTGGTGGTGCTGGCCCGCTACATGCAGATCCTGTCGCAGCCCACCTGCGCACAGCTCAAGGGCCGGGCGATCAACATCCACCACAGCTTCCTGCCCAGCTTCAAGGGTGCCAAGCCCTACCTGCAGGCCCATGACCGCGGGGTGAAGCTGATCGGCGCCACCGCGCACTATGTGACCGCCGATCTCGACGAGGGCCCGATCATCGAGCAGGATGTCGAGCGGGTCGACCATGCCATGGGGCCCGAGACGCTGGCGGCCATCGGCCGCGATGTCGAGTCGGTGGTGCTCGCCCGCGCGGTGCGCTGGCATGTCGAGCACCGCGTGCTGCTCAACGGCCACCGCACGGTGGTCTTCCGCTGACCCCGCCCGCGATGCGCCGAGCCCCGGTCCACGCCTCGGCCGAAGCCACCGAGGAGGCCTTCTACGACGCCATGCGGCGTGGTGACACCGATGCCCTGATGGCGTTGTGGGCCGACGACGAGGAGGTGGCCTGCACGCATCCGAACGGCGCGCGCCTGGTCGGGCTGGTGGCCATCCGCGCCTCCTTCGAGCAGATCTTCAGCGGCGGTGGCGTGGCCGTGCAGGCGATCGACCGCCGGGTGCACGAGAGCGGGCTGCTCTCGGTCCACCACCTGATCGAGCAGCTCGCCGTCACCGGCCAGGGCGGCGCACAGCTGGTCGAATGCGTGGCCACCAATGTCTTCGTCAAGACCCTCGCCGGCTGGCGGATGGTGCTGCACCACGCCTCGCCGCTGGGCGAGCAGGCTGCGCCCGCGCAGGCCGGTTCTGCGCCCACCGTGCTTCACTAGCCGCCGAGGCGGCGCACCGCGCCGCCATCCCCGGAGCCTCGCCTTGGAGTACCACCCGCCCCGCTGGTTGCCCGGCGGCCACCTTCAGACCCTCTGGCCGGCGATGGTCGCGCCGCGCGCGGCGGTGCGGCTGCGCCGTGAGCGCTGGGACACCCCCGATGGCGACTTCATCGATGTCGATCGGGTCGATCCGCCCGAGGGCCGCGCCGCGCCCCTGGTGGTGCTGTTCCACGGGCTCGAGGGCGGCTCCGACAGTCCCTATGCGCGTGCCCTGATGGCGGCCGCTGCGGCCCGCGGCTGGCGTGGCGCGGTGGCCCACTTCCGCGGTTGCAGCGGCGAACTCAACCGCGCGCCGCGCGCCTATCACTCCGGCGACTCGGACGAGATCGACTGGGTTCTGCGCCGCTTCGCCGCCGAGCCCGGCAGTGCCGACCAGCCGCTCTTTGCCGCGGGCGTGTCGCTCGGCGGCAATGCCCTGCTGAAGTGGCTGGGCGAGCGCAACGACGCCGCCGGCTTCGTGCGCGCGGCCGCCGCGGTGTGCCCGCCGCAGGATCTGCACGCCGGCGCCGTCGCGCTCTCACGCGGCTTCAGCCGGGTCTACACACGCCATTTCCTGAGCACCCTCAAGCGCAAGAGCCTGGGCAAGCTCGCGCAGCATCCCGGCCTTTTCGACCGCGAGCGCATGCTCGCCGCGCGCGACTTCTTCGACTTCGACGAGACCGTCACCGCGCCGATGCACGGCTTCGCCGGTTGCCATGACTACTGGCAGCGATCCTCGTGCCGGCAGTTCCTGGGCGGGATCCGCGTGCCCACCCGCGTGCTCAACGCGCTGAACGATCCCTTCCTGCCGGCCTCGGCCCTGGCCAGTCCCGCGCAGGTTTCCCCGCAGGTCAGCCTGCACTACACCCGGCGCGGCGGCCATGTCGGCTTCCACGCCGGGGGCGCCGCCCGGCCCTCGGCCTGGCTGGCCGACTATCTCAGCGGATGGTTCGATGCCCATCGATGAACTCGTCGAACGCGCCATGCAGCGCTGGCCGGATGTGCCGGCGATGTACGGCTGGCTGCGCCTGGATCGCCGCGGGCGCTGGCTGCTGATCGACCGCGGCCGGCCGGGTTTCGACGAAGCCCGCGACGGGGCCGGCAGCGAGATCACCAGCCCGCCGATCATCGACTTCATCGGTCGCAACTATCTCGCCGATCCGCAGGGCCGCTGGTACTGGCAGAACGGCCCGCAACGGGTCTTCGTCGACCTCGACATCGCCCCCCTGGTGTTCCGGGTGCTCGGCGAAGGCGAGCGCACCCGTCTGGTGACGCACACCGGATATCCCTCGGGCGCGGTGCTCGGCGCGGGGATCGATCGCGACGGCAACCTGTTCGCGCAGACCGAGGCCGGCCCGGGGGTGATCCATGATCTCGATCTCGCGGCCCTGGAGATGAGCGACAGCGACCCGGACAGCGGCCCCGAGAATGACCAGGGCGGCAGCCTGCGGCTGCGCCTGGGCCGCGAGTGGCATGCGCTGCGGCCCCTGGCCAGCCCGCCCGGGATGCTCGGCTATGTGGTCCGGCCTCGTGCGGCCGCGCCGCTCAGCGAGTCCTGACCCGATCAGCCTGCTCGCGCTGGAACTCCAGCTCGAACTCCTTCAGACGCGCATCGACCAGCGAGCCGGTGTAGAAGTCGAGCGCCGGCAGGGCTCGTCGAGACAGGCGCAGCTGCTCCACGGCGGCACGCCAGTTGCCGCCGAGCGCATATTCCTCGGCGGTGGCCACATGGGCGAGCGCGGCCTGGCCGGCAGCGTGGTGGGCCTGCGCCAGCAGGCGCCACAGCACGGGGTCGCTGCGCAGGGTGGCGAGCTGATCCTGCAGCAGGCGCTCGGCCCGCACCGCCTGGCCGCTGGCCAGCAGAGCCTCGGCCTGCAGCCGGACCAGGCCGCGCGCGCCCGGAAACTTCGCCGTGCCGGCCTCGGCCAGGGCCAGGGCACCAGCAGCGTCACCAGCCCTCAGCCGGGCCTCGGTGGCCAGCCGTTCGACCATGGGATGGCCCTGAGGCAGGCGCTGGCGCACCTGCGCCAGGGCGCGATCGGCGGCCACGAAGTCGCGCTGCGCGACCAGCACGGTGGCCAGCCCGAACCACGCGCCAAGCTCGTCATGGGTGGCACGCTCGCGCAGCTGGCGCTCGAGCTGCGCCCGGGTGTCGCGCAGGCCATCCAGCCCGGTGACCGCCAGCGCCCGCAGCCGGGCGCGGACCAGACGGAACTCGAGGCTGTCGGGCCGCTGGCGATAACGGTCGTCCTGGACCCTGAGCATCATGTCGGCGATGCGCTCGGCGGTGAGCGGGTGGCTGCGGGTGTAGCCCGGCGCGTTGCTCTCGTAGACCCGCGTGGCCTGCTGCAGCCGGCCAAAGAAACTGACCATGCCGGCGGGCTCGAAGCCTGCGGCACGCAGGGTGTCGATGCCCACGCGATCGGCCTCGCGCTCGGCGTCGCGCGAGAAGGCGAGCATCTGCTGCTGCTGGGCGCCGCTGGCCATGGTGATCGCACCGGCGGCGGCCTGCGGGTTGGAACGCGCGGCGAGTGCGCCCAGGATGGCCGCGGCCAGGGTCATCATCGAGGTCTGACGCTGCTGCGCGAGCATCCGCGCGATGTGGCGCTGAGTGACATGGCCGATCTCGTGGGCCAGCACCGAGGCCAGCTCGGACTCGGTCTGGGCCGCGGCGATCAGGCCGGTGTGCACGCCGATGAATCCGCCCGGCAGGGCGAAGGCATTCATGGTGGCATCTCGCACCAGGAAGAACTCGAAGCTGAAGCCGCTGGCCGAGGGCGTGGCGGCAAGCTGGGCGCCCAGACGGTTGAGATAGTCGCCGGCGTCGACATCGTCGGCCACATCCGGATCGCGGCGCAGGTCGCGCATGATGGTCTCGCCCAGACGCCGCTCGGCGTTCGCCGAGAGCTCCTCGCCGCCGGCGTCACCCAGCCGGGGCAGGTTGTCGGCCTGCGGGTGCGCAGCCGGCGGCAGGGCAGCCAGGGTCAGCGCCAGCAGCGTGGCAACGGCACGGCGGGCAGCTGGCCCGAAGGGGAAGGGTTGCGCCATCGGCAAGGCCAGAGGGCCGGCAGGAAGGCCCGGCGGGATTGCTATCATAGCCTTGCACCATGACCACGCCTCTCCCCCCCTCCCCGCTCACCCACTTCGACGCCACCGGCAGCGCCCACATGGTCGATGTCGGCGACAAGCCGGCCACCCGACGGGTGGCGCTGGCCACCGGCAGCATCCGCATGAAGCCCGAGACCCTGGCGCTCATCCGAGCCGGCACCGCGCGCAAGGGCGATGTGCTCGGGGTGGCCCGCATCGCCGCCATCCAGGCCGCCAAGCGCACCTCGGACCTGATCCCGCTGTGCCACCCGATCGCGCTCACCCGCGTGGCGATCGACTTCGAGATCGACGATGCCGACTCGCGCGTCGACTGCCGCGCGCGGGTGGAGTGCACCGGCCAGACCGGCGTCGAGATGGAGGCCCTCACCGCGGTGCAGGTCGGCCTTCTCACCATCTACGACATGTGCAAGGCCGCCGACCGCGGCATGGTGATCACCGAGGTGCGCCTGCTCGAGAAGCACGGCGGCAAGACGGGATCCTGGCTCTCGGAAGACTGAGCCGTGGGGGG
>NZ_CEXFHW010000208.1:0-6034 GCF_982640115.1 Quisquiliibacterium sp.
AGGGGTTCGGGAGGAGGCGCTGCTTCCCCTGCACTACCTCTTCGCCACGCAAGGCGAACTCGGACGTGCGCAGTTCAAGGCCATGACCGGCCTGGGCGAGCGCGTGGCCACCGCCACGCTGTCGGCGCTGCTCGCTCGCGGGTTCCTCACCACGGACTCCCCTTACGGGAGCCTGCGGTTTGGCATCCCACGTCATGCGCTTCGCTTCTACTTCCCCGCCTTGTGGCCGGAGGCGGAGCAGGATCAGGACCTGCTCGATGGCCAGGTCGGGCTGGCTGCCGTGCCTCGCGGCACATCGCGACGCAGTTCCCCGGTCTGACGCGATCGGAGCGCCGACCACCCGTCGCAGAGCTGTTTCGGGCACCTGTGCTGGCCGGCATGATCGCGGGCTTCTTCGTCACCGGCTGCGCCGCCGGGGTGCTGCTCGCCTGGGCCTATGGCAAGGCTCAGCCGGGAGAGCAACCCGCATTTCCACTTCTGCGACAACCTCGCAAAAGGCGCGCCCCTCTACTCCCACTCGATGGTCGCCGGCGGTTTCCCCGAGATGTCGTAGACCACCCGATTGATGCCCCGGACTTCATTGATGATCCGGTTGGACACCCGGCCGAGCAGTTCATGCGGCAGATGCGCCCAGTGCGCGGTCATGAAGTCCTGGGTCTGCACCGCCCGCAGCGCCACCACGTGCTCGTAGGTGCGACCGTCGCCCATCACGCCCACCGAGCGCACCGGCAGGAAGACCGCAAAGGCCTGCGAGGTGAGGTCATACCAGCTGGTGCCGACCTGCCCGGACTCGACGAGACCCGCGGCCACATCGCGTTCAGTGGCCGCGGTGGCGCGCAGCTCATCGATGAAGATCGCATCGGCCCGCCGCAGCAGGCTGGCGTACTCGGCCTTCACCTCGCCCAGGATGCGCACCCCCAGGCCCGGTCCCGGGAAGGGATGGCGGTAGACCATTTCTCGCGGCAGGCCCAGCGCCACGCCGAGCTCGCGCACCTCGTCCTTGAAGAGCTCGCGCAGCGGCTCCAGCAGCTTCAGGCGCATCGAGGCCGGCAGGCCACCGACATTGTGGTGCGACTTGATGGTGTGCGCCTTCTTCTTGGCGCCGGCCGATTCGATCACATCGGGGTAGATGGTGCCCTGCGCCAGCCAGCGGGCATCGGTCTGGCGATCGGACTCGCGCTGAAAGACCTCGACGAACTCGGCGCCGATGATCTTGCGCTTGGCCTCGGGATCGGAGACCCCGGCCAGCCGCGACATGAAGGCATCGGCGGCATCGACATGGACGACCTTGACGCCGAGGTGCTGGGCGAAGGTGCGCATCACCTGCTCGGCCTCGTTCAGGCGCAGCAGCCCGTGATCGACGAACACGCAGGTGAGCTGCGCGCCGATGGCGCGATGGATGAGCGCCGCCGCCACCGAGGAATCGACGCCGCCTGACAGGCCCAGGATGACCTGATCGGCGCCCACCTGGGCGCGGATGCGACCGAGCGCCTCGTCGATGAAGCCGGGCATGGTCCAGTCGCCGCGCGCCGCGCAGATCTCGCGCACGAAGCGGCGCAGGATCGCCCTGCCCTGCCGGGTGTGGGTGACCTCGCTGTGCCACTGCATGCCGTACCAGTGCCGAGCCTCATCGGCCATGCCGGCGATCGGGCAGCTCTCGGTGGATGCCATGAGCCGGAAGCCTTCCGGCATGCGCACCACCTTGTCGCCGTGGCTCATCCAGACATCGAGCAGGCCGTGGCCCTCGGCGTTGGTGTGGTCCTGGATACCCTCGAGCAGGCGGGTGTGGCCGCGGGCGCGCACCCGGGCGTGGCCGAACTCGCGCACGCTGCCAGCCTGCACCTCACCGCCAAGCTGGGCAGCCATGGTCTGCATGCCGTAGCAGATGCCGAGCACCGGCACACCAGCCTCGAACACCGCCTGCGGGGCCCGCGGCGAGCCGGGCTCGGTGACCGAACTGGGACCGCCCGAGAGGATGATGCCCTTGAGCGAGCCGTCAGCCCGCCACGCGGCGAGCACCGGCTCGAGCTCATCGAAGGGATGGATTTCGCAGTAGACCTCGCACTCGCGAACCCGGCGAGCGATGAGCTGCGTGACCTGCGAGCCGAAATCGGCGATGAGGATCCGGTCGTGCATGCCGGATCAGTCGATGTGGTAGTTGGGGGCTTCCTGCGTGATCTGCACATCATGGACATGCGACTCGCGCATGCCGGCCGATGTGATCTCGACGAAGGACGGGCGGGTGCGCATGGTCTCGATGTCGCGGCAGCCGCAGTAGCCCATGCTGGCCCGCAGGCCGCCGCAGAGCTGATACACGATGGCCACCACCGAGCCCTTGTAGGGCACCCGGCCCTCGATGCCCTCGGGCACAAGCTTGTCGGCGTTGGCGGAAGAGTCCTGGAAGTAGCGGTCGGCGGCGCCCTCCTGCATGGCGCCCAGCGAGCCCATGCCCCGGTAGGCCTTGTACGAGCGACCGTGCAGCAGCACCACCTCGCCCGGTGCCTCTTCGGTGCCGGCGAACATGGAACCCATCATGACGGTATCGGCGCCTGCGGCGATGGCCTTGGCGACATCGCCCGAGTAGCGGATGCCGCCGTCGGCGATCATCGGCACCCCCGTGCCCGCAAGCGCGCCAGACACATCGGAGATGGCCGAGATCTGGGGCACGCCCACACCGGCCACGATCCGGGTGGTGCAGATGGAGCCGGGGCCGATCCCGACCTTGACCGCATCAGCGCCGGCCTCGACCAGCGCGCGGGCCGCCTCGGCGGTGGCAATGTTGCCGCCGATGACATCGATGGCGGGGTACTGACGCTTGATCTCGCGAACCCGGTCGATCACGCCGCGGGTATGGCCATGCGCGGTGTCGACCACGATGGCATCGACGCCCGCACGCACAAGGCGCTCGACCCGCTCTTCACTGTCGCCGCCCACGCCCACCGCAGCGCCCACGCGCAGCTTGCCGCTGGCGTCCTTGGCGGCGTTGGGGTGCTCGGTGGCCTTCATGATGTCCTTGACCGTGACCAGCCCGCGCAATTCGAAGGCCCCATTGACCACCAGCACCCGCTCCAGGCGGTGCTGGTGCATCAGCGCCTGCGCCTCATCGAGCGTGGCGCCCTCGGGCACGGTGATCAGCCGCTCGCGCGGGGTCATGATGGTGCTCACCGGCTCGTCGAGCCGCGTTTCGAAGCGCAGGTCACGGTTGGTAACGATGCCCACCACCTTGCCCCCTGCCAGCACCGGCAGACCCGAGATGCGGTGCTGCCGGGTGAGCGCGATGACCTCGCGCACCCGCATGTCAGGGGTGATGGTGATCGGATCAGAGAGCACGCCCGACTCGTAACGCTTGACCCGAAGCACCTCGGCGGCCTGCGCCTCGGGCGAGAGGTTCTTGTGGACGATGCCGATGCCGCCCTCCTGAGCCATGGCAATGGCCAGCGGGGCCTCGGTGACGGTATCCATGGCCGCCGACAGCAGCGGGATATTGAGCGCGATCCGCCGTGACAGGCGGGTCTTGAGCGAGGTGTCGCGAGGGAGGATGTCTGAGTACGCGGGAACGAGCAGGACGTCGTCGAATGTCAGCGCCTTCTTGGTCAGTCGCATGGCTTGTCCGCGTCGCAAAACGCCATTATACCGTCGGCGCCTGCACGCGATCCGGCAGCCGCCGCCCGCCGGCGGGCCCGCTCCGTTCGTCGCGACGCCATGAGCCTGCCGGCCCGAGCTCACCACAATCATCGGATGAGCCCCCGACTCGCCCTCTCCCGCGTGATGTGCCTGCTGGGCCTCGCCACGCTGCTCGTCGCGCCTGCTGCCGCCCAGTACCGATGGGTGGATGAGAACGGTCGCACCGTGTACTCGGACCAGCCGCCGCCGCCCGGGAGAACGGTGGTCAAGCAACTGGAGCCCCCCGCGCCGGTTGCCCCCCCGACCGCACCCGCCACCGCGAACCCGGCCGGGGCCGCTCGGCCGAGCAGTGCCGATCGGGACAAGGCCGCACGCCAGCGCACCGAGGACGCCCGCAAGGCCTCGGAAAAACAGGCCGAGGAGGCACGCCGTGCGGCCGAACTGCGGCAGGCCTGCGCCGATCGCCAGGCCGATCTTCGGGTGCTCGACTCGGGCGCCCGCATCATGCGGGTGGATGCCAATGGCGAACGGGCCTACATGACCGACGACGAGATCAGCCGCCGGCGTCAGGTTCTGGTGCAGTCGATCCAGGACGATTGCCGGGATCGCTGAGTCGCGGGCGGCTGCGCCCGGCCCCCAGGCTGGCGCCCGCTTGCTGAGCCCGCTTGTGCGCGACGCGCCGCTCGCGGGCTACCTTGGGGTCGACCCGCAGCGGCCCGAGCAGTTCGATCCGGTCTCCCGCGAGCAGGACATGATCCGGACCGCGCAGTCGGCCGTGCACCGCCACGCTCACCGCCGGGTCGGCTGCCACCGCGCCCGGAAGCCCCTGCGCCAGGGCCAGGACGAGCGCATCACCCAGGCGGCTGCCCGTCGGCACGGCAAGCTCGAGCAGCCAGGCCGAATCGGCCTCGCTCCAGGCGACGCTGATCCGGATCGGAGGGCGCTCGCCCGGGGCGGCAGCGGGCCCGCTCATGCCGGCGCCGCGTAGACCTGTTCGGCGCGGCGCACGAAGGCATCGACGAAGGACCGGGCGATCTGGTCGAAGATCGGCACCAGGGTCTGGCCGAGCAGGCCGCTCTTGAAGGTGTAATCGAGCCGGAACTCGACCTTGCAGGCATCGGCGCGAAGGGTCTGGAAACGCCACAGGCCGTCGAGCGACGAGAAGGGGCCATCGCGAAGCGTCATGCCGATGCGATGCGGCGGGTGCAGCTCGTTCACGGTGCTGAACGACTGCCGGATGCCGTGGAAGTGAATGCCCAGGCTGGCCACCATGCGATTCAGGCTGCGCTCATGCACCGTGGCCGCCGAGCACCAGGGCAGGAAAGCCGGGTAGTTCTCGACATCATGGACCAGCGCGTACATCTGCTCGGCGCTGTAGGGCAGCAGGACCGTCTTGTGGACCGAAGGCATCTGTGAGGAGGAGCGCGGCGACAAACGCGGCGGATTGTATCCTTGCGGCCATGAGCATCGTCGAAAACAGAAAAGCGCGCCACGACTACTTCATCGAGGAACGCTACGAGGCCGGGCTGGTGCTCGAGGGCTGGGAGGTCAAGGCCATCCGCGCCGGTCGCGCCCAGCTCAAGGAAGCCTACGTGATCATCCGCCAGGCTGAGCTGTTCCTGATCGGGGCCCACATCACGCCGTTGACCTCGGCCTCCACCCATGTGAAGCCCGACCCCACGCGCACCCGCAAGCTGCTGATGAACGCTGCCGAGATCGACAAGCTCATCGGCAAGGTGGAGCGCGCCGGCCACACCCTGGTGCCACTCGACCTGCACTACGTCCGCGGCCGGGTGAAGCTGGCGGTGGGCCTGGCCAAGGGCAAGAAGCAGTTCGACAAGCGCGCCACCGAGAAGGAACGCGAGTGGCAGCGTGACAAGCAGCGGCTGCTCAAGCAGACCGGCTGAGCCAGCGACCCTCCCGGGCGCGTCGCGCCAGCGCGGCGGGCTCGCGCATCGCAAGCGGTACCCGCGACAGCAGCATCTGGAAGAGCATGGCCGTGGCCATCGCGTCGCTGACGGCGTCATGGCGCTCGGTCACCGGAATGCGGCACTGCGCCAGCCAGTCGTCGAGGGCGCCGCTTCGCGGGCCGCTCAGCAGCGCCGGGGCGAGTTCGGCCAGATCGACCCAGCGCCCCGGCGGCATGGGCGCGCCGGCAGCGCGACAGGCCCGACGCAGGAAGCCGCGATCGAAGGCGGCATGAAACGCCACCAGGGGATCATCGCCCGCATAGGCCGCGAAGGCGGCCAGCGCTTCGGCCGCAGGCCGGCCTGCGCGCTGCGCCTGCTCGCCGATCCGATGGACCAGGATGTTGTCGCGATCGGCGAGCCGCTCCGGGCGAAGGCCCATCTCGAAGCTGTCGGCAGGCGCCACGCGGCCGTCGCGCACGGCGACGGCGCCGATGGCGAGC
>NZ_CEXFHW010000209.1:0-6014 GCF_982640115.1 Quisquiliibacterium sp.
CCGACCGGCCGGAAAGTCTCGGCCGGTCGGGCCGGCTCGCCAAGCCGGTCCGAGACGAAAGCGGAACCTGCACACCGTCATCCCGCAGCCGCCGCAACGAGACCCTGGCCATTCGGGGCATCGACCTCGAGATCCAGGAGAAGGAGTTCCTGGTGCTGGCCCGCTACGACGAGCCGCTCTCCAATCTCGCCGGCAGCTCGATCGGGGCGGCGGCATCACCCGGCGGGTGTTCTGGGCGCTACCGCGCCATGCCGGTCATTCGGGTGTTTTCCCAACTGCAGAAGATGCCCCCCTGCAGGTCCCGGGCGATCGGGTCGCGGTCGTTCGCGTGCTCGGCCACCCGATCTCGCCAGTCATCGGCGCTGTCCCGAGGCTGATAGCCGATTCGGCGCGCAGCTTCGTCGGGCCACCAGCCCTCGCGGTTGCGCGAGGCGCCGAACACGATCTCGAAGTGGATGTCGGCCTCGATCGCGCGCTCGACGAGGTGCGCCAGATCGCGGTGGCTGATCCAGGTAGCGAGGTGCCGGCGCTCGCCGGGTTCATCGGGCTGGCGGGCCGTGCCGAGGCGCAGGCAGACCGCGCTCAGGCCGAACTTGTCGGCGTACAGACTCGCCAGCGCCTCGCCGAAGACCTTGGACACGCCGTACCGGGTGTCGGGCCGCACCGCCTCGCTGCCATCGAGCCGCGCGGTGCGCGGGTAGAAGCCGATGGCATGGTTCGACGAGGCGAACACCATCCGGCGCACACCGGCCATCCGCGCCGCTTCGAAGGTCTGGTAGCAGCCCTCGATGTTGGCGTCGCGGATCGACTCCCAGGGCGCCTCGGTGGAGACGCCCCCCAGATGAACGACCGCGTCCACGCCCTGCATCGCCGCGCGCATGGCGTCCGCGTCGGTGAGTTCGCAGCGCACCACCGTCTCGTCAGGCCCGGGCGGGTCCATCTCGGCCCGGTCGACCAGCACCATCGGCCAGCGGGCCTGCCAGCGCGCACGCAGCATCCGGCCGATCAGCCCCGCCGCGCCGGTGATCATGATTCGTCGCATCGAACGCCCTCCTCTCGTCTGGCGCCCGGGCCGGCCGCCCTTCCGCCTGCCTGGTATGTCGTGCCTCGACTTTACCCGCCCGCGCGGAGCAGGTCGGCGCGCACTCCCGGAGCCCGTCCGATGTCCCCATCCGACAACCGCTACCCTGATCCGGCGGTCGAGATCCTTGGTCCGGCCTTCGAACCCTATCGATTGTTCAATGCCGCGGTCGAGCGCCTGGCCACCGGCTTTCGCCGGGCCGGTTCGGCGGCCCGGCGCGCAATCGGCTGTTCATGACGGCCAGCCGCTCGCTGTGCGCGCTGCATGTGAACACGCAGGGCGTGGCCGGCGGTTGAGGCAGGCCGCTCAGCGCCCGCCCTGGGCGTCATCCACCCGCACCGTGGTGCCAGTGACGAACTCCGAGGCCGGCGACACCAGGAAGAGCAGCGTGCTGTCGAGCTGGGCCGGGTCACCCAGCCGCGGCCGCGGAAAGTGCTTCGTGATGTCGCCCATGCGGGAGAGCATCCCGTCCATCATCTCGGACGAGAAGGCGCCCGGCGCGATCGCGTTGACATTGATGTGGTAGCGGGCCCACTCCACAGCCAGCGTCTCGGTCATGCGCACCACGGCCATCTTGGAGGTGGCGTAGAGCGCCGCGCCACGACCGTCGTAGGCATAGGCCGCGCGCGAGGCCAGGTTGACGATGCGCCCCGGCTTCTCGGCCGCGATCAGGCGCCGGGCCACCTCGCAGGACAGGATCCAGGGCGCGCGCACATTGATGTCGAGCACCCTGTCGATCAGTTCCACCGACATCTTGTGGGCGCGCTGCGCGTCAGGGATGCCGGCGTTGTTGACCAGGATGGTGACTGTGCCCAGCGCCGCCTCGGCGCGGGCCACCACATCGATCAGCTGGTCGGCATCGGTCACATCGAGCGCCAGCGGTAGCGCGCGGCCGCCGGCGGCGCGGATCTCCGCGGCGAGTTCCTCCAGCCGATCGAGCCGCCGCGCGGCCACCGCCACGGTGGCACCGGCAGCGGCCAGCACCCGGGCAAAGCGCCGGCCAAGGCCGGCCGACGCGCCGGTGACCAGGGCAACCTGGCCGGTGAGATCCTGGGAGGCATTGGGCAAGGGGAAGTCGGGCATGTCCGGGCTCGCTGGCAGAGGGTGGAAGAAGTCGCCGGCCAACTTGACCCGCGTACCGCCGGCTGTCAAACCGTCGGCCCGCACGGCGTCTCGTTCCCGCAGGCGTGCCCCCGGCCGAGGCTGCCGGCCCTGCTAAGGTCGGGTCGCGGCATGGCGCCCATCTGCGTCTTGCCCCCAAACCAGGAGACCCCATCCCATGACCCAGACGATGCGCGCCGGCATCTGGAACTACGGTGACCTGTTCGATGCCCTCGCCGGCGTGGTGCCGGCCCAGCAGGTGGCGCTGGCCCATGCCGATCGCGTGATCACCTGGGGCGAACTCACCGGACGCACCAACCGGATCGGCCGCGCCCTGCTCGCCGAGGGCGCGCAGCCCGGCGAGAAGCTGGCCTTCTACCTGCGAAACCATCCCGCCTACCTCGAAGGCGTGATCGCGGGCTTCAAGGCGCGGCAGGTGCATGTCAATGTGAACTACCGTTACGCCGCGCGCGAGGTGAACTACATCCTCGACAATGCCGATGCCACCACCGTGGTGTTCGGGCGGGAGTTCTCGGGGCTGGTGGCGCAGATCGCACCAGGTCTGCCCGGTGTGCGCCGCTGGTGGGTGGTGGAAGATGGTTCCAGCGAACCGATCCCCGATTTCGCCCGGTCCTTCGAGTCGGTGGCGCAGAACGGATCGGGTCAGCCGCTGGGCATCACCCGCTCGCCCGACGACCAGTTCTTCATCTACACCGGCGGCACCACCGGCATGCCCAAGGGCGTGATGTGGACGCAGGACGCGCTGCGCCGCGGGCTGATCAATCCGGCGCTGGTGGTGCGGGTGCCGCAGGACCTGCCTGACCATCTTTCCATCGTGCGCGAGAATGGCCGAGGGCCGGTCAACCTGCCGGCCTGCCCGCTGATGCATGGCACCGGCCTGCTCACCGCCATCTCCGCCCTGGTGTCCGGCGGCACGGTGGCGACCCTGCCAAGTGCGCACTTCGACCCCCAGGAACTCTGGGCCGCGGTGGAACACCACCGCGTCGACCAGATCGTGATCGTGGGCGATGCCTTCGCCCGACCGATGACCCGCGCCCTCGACGAACTGGGCGGGCGCCGT
Organism: Quisquiliibacterium sp.; assembly: GCF_982640115.1. Classification (NCBI taxonomy): domain Bacteria; kingdom Pseudomonadati; phylum Pseudomonadota; class Betaproteobacteria; order Burkholderiales; family Burkholderiaceae; genus Quisquiliibacterium; species Quisquiliibacterium sp. Next base: position 3,264 of record NZ_CEXFHW010000209.1, read on the forward strand.
GACCTCGGCTGCGTGCTCTCGATGATCTCCTCGGGCACGATGTGGAGCCTGGAGGTCAAGCAGGCCCTGCTTCGGCACCTGCCGCAGGTCACCCTGCTCGATTCCTTCGGCTCATCCGAGGCAGTGGGCTTCGGCCTGTCGGTGATGACCGCCGCCGGCGAGGTGCAGACCGCGCGCTTCCAGATCGGCGACGAGGTCAAGGTCTTCGCCGACGACGGTCGCGAAGTCGTCCGCGGCAGCGGGGAGACCGGGCTGATCGCCCGCGCAGGCGCCATCCCGCTGGGCTACTACAAGGATCCGGCCAAGACCGCGGCAACCTTCCGCGTCGTGAATGGCGTGCGCTATGCCATCCCCGGCGATTTCTGCACGGTCGATGTCGACGGCACCATCACCCTGCTCGGTCGCGGCAGCGGCTGCATCAACACGGCCGGCGAGAAGGTGTTCCCCGAGGAGGTCGAGGAGGTGCTCAAGCAGCATCCCGATGTCGAGGACGCGCTGGTGGTAGGGCTGCCCGACGAGAAGTGGGGCCAGGTGGTCACCGCGGTGGTCGAACTGCGCGCCCAGACAGACCTCGACGAAGACGCGCTTCGCGCCCATGTGCGAGGACAGCTTGCCGGCTACAAGACCCCCAAGCGCGTGGTGGCGGTGGCCCGGATGTTCCGGGCGCCCAATGGCAAGGCCGACTACGCCGGCGCGCGCGAGCACGCGGCGCGAACCCTCGCGGGAGCCGGGGGATGAGCGGGCGGCGCGCGGCGCGGCCGCGTGAGGCACGATCACGCGCGGGTAGACGCCGGCCAGCCGATGCTCGGCTCATGCCCCCGGAAGTTCTCTAGCCACCAGCGCCAGTCCTCGGGCACCAGCGAGAACGGCGAGGGATGCCCAAGTTCACGCGCCGCCCACACCGGCCAGTGCGGGTTGGCCAGGGCCGGCCGCCCCAGCATCACCAGATCGATCCGCTCCTCGCGGATCGCCCGATCGGCGTTCTGCGGGATGCCGAGGTTCCAGCTGGTGGCCACCGGGATGCCCACCTCCTCGCGCACCCGCTGGGCGCGCGACAGCATGAAGCCGACCCGATTGAACGGCGGATCGACGAGCTGGGTGGCATTGCCTCCCATCGAGAGGTCGGCCAGGTCCAGGCCATGCGCCTTCATCATCCGCACGGCGATCAGCGCGTCCTCGAACTGCGTGCCTTGCGGATGGAAGTCATCGCAGCCCAGCCGCATGGTCAGGGGGTACTGCTCGGGCCAGACGGCGCGCACGGCGTCGAGCGCCTCCAGGTGGAAGCGCACCCGGTTCTCGAGGCTGCCGCCATAGCGGTCGGTGCGCTGATTGGCCAGCGGTGACAAGAAGCTCGCCCCGAGGTAGCCGTGGGCGTAGTGCATCTCCAGCCACTGGTAACCCGCCTCGAGCGCGCGACGCGCCGCCTGCGCATAGGCCTGGTGCAGTTCCGCGATCTCGTCGATGCTCAGCTCATGGACCGGGTGATGGTGACCCGGCCCGCCGAAGGGAATCGCCGACGGCGCCCGGCAGGTCCAGCCGTCGGGATGATCGGGCGGCAGCTGCTTCTTTGCGCCGCCACCGAACGCACCCTTGTGCGGCGGCAGTTCGCTGCCCTTGCGCCCGGTATGGCCGAGCTGGATGGCGGGCACGGCGCCCATGCGCTTGATGATCGCGCACACGCGGGCGTGGCCCTCGATCTGGTCATCGTTCCAGATGCCGGCGCAGGAAGTGGTGGTGCGGCCATCAGGCGTGATCGCCATCTGTTCGCCGAACACCAGCGCGAAGCCGCCCGCGGCGCGCGCGCCCAGGTAGCACACATGGTAGTCATCGAGCTTGCCGTCGACGGAGTTGTACATCGTCATCGGCGACATCACGGTGCGGTTGCGCAGCGTCACGCCCTTCAGGGTGTAGGGGCTGAAGAGGTCGGGCATTGAACTGTCCTGAGGCAGGGGTTGTCGAGAAAGCGGATGCCGCACTTTGCCTGAGTCTCGGCGCGACGCTATGGTAGGGAACCATGACGCCCCCCGCCCCCGACTACCAGTACGACTTCCGCGCCGTCTCGTATCCGCTGCGCCTGTACAGCGGCCAGGACGCCCTCGAGCAGCTGCCCGCGGAGCTCAAGCGCCACGGCGCGAAGCGCGCCTTCATCGTCTGCGGCCGCACGGTGTCGCGCAGCCTGGGGCTGATCGCTCACATCCGTACCATCCTCGGGCCGGCGTGCGCCGGCGTCTTCGACGAGATGGACAAGGACACCACGCTCGATGCCGTGGTGCGCGCAGCCCGGGCCGCCAGGGACGCGAATGCCGATCTGCTCGTCAGCGTGGGCGCGGGCAGCGTCACGCAGGGCGCGCGGGTGGTGGCCATCCTGATGGCCGAAACCGCACCCGTCGACACCCTGATCACCCAGTATCCCGAGCATGGCCCGGCCATCAGCCCGAAGCTGATGGCGCCCAAGGTGCCCATCATCAATGTGCTCACGGCGGCCACCAGCGCACAGAACCGCGCGGGCTCGGCGGTGAAGGATCCGTCGCGCGGGCACCGCATGGAGTTCTTCGACCCCAAGACCCGGCCGGTGGCCGTCTTCTGGGACTCGGCCGCGCTCATGACGGCGCCGGTGTCGCTGGTGCGCACCACCTGCGCCTCGGTGTACTGGCGCTCGGTGGTGAACCTGGGCGCGCCGCAGACCTCGCCCTTGTGCGAAGGCGACCGCCTGCAGGCCTTCCGGCTCTCGCAGCTCGCGCTGTCGCGGGT
>NZ_CEXFHW010000210.1:0-6001 GCF_982640115.1 Quisquiliibacterium sp.
GCGGCGGCCCGCGGGCCGCCGCCCTGGTTGGGCTGGGACCGGCTGTCGCCGATCAGCGGAAGCCCATCTTCTGCTTGAGTTCCTGGTCGACCCAGATCCGGGCGTAGATCGGTCCCGGCCGGACGGCGCCGGCGCGCAGTTCGCCGCCGTAGTTCTTGACCCAGGGCCACCAGGCCACATAGGTGTAGCCGGTGGGCAGCCAGATGTAGGGCGCCTTGTCGAGCACCTCACGGGTCATCTCCCTGAGCATCTGCTGGCGCTTGCCCTCGTCACGCTCGGCGTACATCGCCCAGACCTTCTTGTCGAGCGCCGGATCGGAGTACTTCGACGGGTTCCAGAGCTGGCCGCTGACGAAGCTCTTGCGGATGCTGGTGCTGGGGTTGGTGTGCCCGTTGTCCATGAAGTAGCCAGGACCGTGGGTGCTGGAGGTCATGCGCGAGAGAAAGGCGCCGTACTCGAGCGGCTCGATCTGCAGCTTCACGCCCACCTTCTCGAGGTAGGCCGCGACCATCGGGATCAGGTCCATGTGCACCGGGCTGCACGAGCAGACCTGCACCTTGAAGCTGAAACCGTTGGGGTGGCCGGCCTCGGCGAGCAGCTTCTTCGCCTTGTCGGGGTTGTAGGTGAAGAGCTCCTTCACCGATTCGGGCATGGCCGACAGCGGCTCGTAGTAGCCGGTGTAGTCGGGGTGCATGGGGTAGCCCAGCATTTCGGCGTTGCCGCCCCAGAACGACTTGACGATCTCCTGCTTGTTGACCGCCATGTTCAGCGCGCGTCGCACGCGGATGTCGTCGAAGGGCTTCTGATCGACCCGCATCGCCAGGAAGGTGCCGACCATGGCGAGCGAGCGGTCCCACTTGAGCTGGGGCGCGTTCTTCTTCAGCTCGGGCACGGCACTCCAGCGCACGGCCTCGTGGATGTCGAGCTTGCCGGTTCGCAGCGCCGCGTAGGAGGCGGCCTCGTCCTTCATGGTGCGGTAGATCACCTTGTCGACGAAGGGGATCTTGTACTGGGCCCCCGCGATGGTCTCCTTGTCCCAGTAGCCGGGGTTCTTCGTGAAGGTGGTCTGGTTGCCGTTGACGAAATCGGTGAGCATGAACGGCCCGGTGCCGTTGTGGTTCTTCCAGTCCTTGGCGCCCGCCGCGATCACCTCCTTGGGGAAGATGCCCGAGTAGTAGCCCCAGCCGAAGCGATAGTCCCACTCGGCAAAGTAGTCCTTGAAGGTGAAGAGGACGGTGTGCTTCTCGGTGGCCTCCACCTTGACCACATGGTCGAAGAAGGTGGGCACCTTCTTGGGGCTGTTGTTGAGGTGGTTGAAGCTGAAGACCACATCGTCGGCGACCAGCTCGCGTGCGGCCATCACGCCCTTCTTCTCGGGGAACATCACGCCCTTGCGCAGCTTGACCTCCAGGCGCAGCGGGTTCTCCATCCAGCGCCAGGTCTCGGCCAGCTCGCCGCGGATCGCGTCGAGCGGCAGCCAGGCGTCGGCCACGAACTGGTGCTTGCCGCCGCGGCTGCGGGCCTTGCTCAGGTCGGCGGCGAACAGCTGCTCGAAGTACTGGCCGCTGTCATGGTTGGCCTTCCAGTTCCAGTCGGCCGGGTCCCAGGTGAGGGCATTGATGGTGTAGTAGACGTTCGCGATGTTCAGCGTGCCACCGTACTGCGGCTTCTCGGGCGCCTGGGCCGCGGCCGGGATGGCACCGGCCGCGAGCGCCGCGCCGATCGAGCTGGCCAGCAGGAAGTTTCTCAGCCTGGATGATTTCATCATCGTCTCCTGGTGATGCCGCGGGCGCGGGGCTTCGGCCTGCGGCGGGTGAGGCGGGGCCGTCCGGTGGCGGCGCCCGGTGGATGTCTCAGCGTGAGCCGCGCAGCCGCGGATCGAGCAGGTCGCGCAGGGTGTCACCGAACACATTGGTGGCGTAGACCACCACGGTCAGGCACAGCCCTGGTGCCAGCGCAAGCCATGGCCCCTGGAACATGTAGGTCCGTCCGCCGCCCGAGAGCATGCCGCCCCAGGTGGGTGCCGGCGGCGGCACGCCCAGGCCGAGGAAGGACAGGCCGGATTCGGCCAGGATCACCGCGCCCACCCGGGTGGTGAACAGCACGATGATCGGCGGCAGGATGTTGGGCAGGATGTGCCGCCACAGGATGCGGCCGGTGGTCGAGCCGATGGACTGGGCGGCGTGCACATACATGTTCTCGCGCACCGACACCACCGCGCTGCGGATGATCCGCGAGCCGGCGATGCCCAGCAGCAGGCCCAGGGTGCCGATGATCTGCGGCATGCCGGGGCCGAGCACCGACACCACCACGATCAGGATGATCAGGTCGGGGAAGCTCATCCAGGCGTCGACGAAGCGCTGGGTGACCATGTCGGTCTTGCCACCGAGATAGCCGGTGAGGATGCCGATCACCACCGACACCACCGTGGCCAGGGTGGCCGCCGACAGGCCGATGATCACCGACAGCTGCGCCCCGTAAAGGCAGCGCGAGAGCATGTCTCGGCCGAGGTTGTCGGTGCCGAAGGGGAACTCGAGCGAGGGGGGCTTGAGCCGGTTGATCGGGCTGATCTCGTTCATGCCGTAGGGCGCCAGGAAATCGGCGAACACCCCGCAGAACAGGAAGATCAGGAAAACCACCCCGCCGGCGGCGCCCAGCGGCTTGGTGCGGAACAGCCGGCTGAGAAAGCCCGGGGGCGCGGGCCGCGCGGGGGCGGCGCTGGCGGCAGCGGTGGCGCTCATGAACGGACCCTCACGCGCGGGTCGAGCAGGCCGTAGCTCAGGTCGACCACCAGGTTGATGAGCATGACCGCCAGACCCACCACCAGGAACACCCCGGTGATGATCGGATAGTCGCGCTGGTTGACGGCGTCGAGCAGCAGCGTGCCCATGCCGGGGATGCCGAAGATCTGTTCGATGATCACCGCGCCGCCGATCACCAGCGGCGCCTGCAGGCCGATCAGGGTGACCACCGGGATGAGCGCGTTGCGCAGCGCGTGGCGGAACACCACCAGACGCTCGGGCAGGCCCTTGGCCATGGCGGTGCGGATGTAGTCCTGGCGCAGCACCTCGAGCATCATGGTGCGGGTCATGCGCATGGTGACCGCCGAGAGCGCGGCGCCGAGCACCGCTGCCGGCACCAGCATCTGCTGCAGGTTGCCGATCGGGTCTTCGGTGAAGGCGATGTAGCTCACCTCGGGCGACCAGCCCCAGAAGATGGAGGGGATCACCACCACCATGGTGCCCAGCCAGAAGCTGGGGATGGCCAGCAGCAGGATGGAGAAGGAGCGGGCGATGTAGTCGCCCGCGGTGTCCTGGCGGATGGCCGAGTAGATGCCCACCGGCAGGGCGATGCTCAGTCCGATCAGGATGGCGAACAGCCCGAGTTCGAAGGTGACCGGCAGCCGCTCGACGAGACGGTCGACCACCGGGGTGGCCTGCCACAGCGAGTTGCCCATGTCACCGCGCAGCAGGTTGCCCACCCAGGTGAGGTACTGCGACCACATCGGCTGATCGAGGCCTAGGGTTCGCATCAGGGCCTCGCGGTCGAGCTTGCTGGCGCTGATGTCGTTCTGGCTGAGCATCATGTCGATGATGTCGCCGGGGATCAGCCGCACCGTGCAGAACACGATGATGCTGGCGAAGATCAGGGTGGGAATCAGCGCCAGCAGGCGGCGCGCGATGTAGGCCTGCATGACTCAGCCCCGTGGTGCCGGCCGCCGCGAGGGCGAACCCGGGATTCGAATGGCCGAGCGCAAGCGCTGCCGGGCGGCGTGGGGCATGGGTCTCCTCGTTGGACGGCCCCTGCTCCTTGCTGGAGTCTGTCGGGGTCCGGGTTCGGATCACTGTAGGTCACAACGCTCGCGCGGCGCAAGGCGGCGCCCCGACCGGCGTTCCGGGGCGCATACCGGAAATTCGAAATCGGCGTGACGGCCGGCGCCGGCATGGGATGTGGCAAGCTCTCGCCGGCCCCGATCCCATACCAGGAGACACCTGATGTCGTTGTTCAATCTCGATGGCAAGGTCGCCGTCATCACCGGATCCTCGCGCGGCATCGGTCGCGCCATCGCCGAGCGCATGGCCGAGCAGGGCGCGCGCGTGGTGGTGTCCTCGCGCAAGGAGGCTGCCTGCCTCGAGGTGGTCGCGGCGATCGAGGCCCGCCACGGCAAGGGCCGCGCGATCGCGGTGCCGGCCAGCATCTCGTCCAAGGACGACATCGGCCGGCTCATCGAGGAGACCATGGCCGCCTTCGGCCGCATCGACATCCTGGTCTGCAATGCCGCCTCCAACCCGTACTACGGACCGATGGCCGGCATCTCGGACGACCAGTTCCGCAAGATCCTCGACAACAACATCGTCTCCAATCACTGGCTGGTGCAACTGGTGGCCCCGCAGATGATCGAGCGCCGCGACGGCTCGATCATCATCGTGTCCTCGATCGGCGGGCTGCGCGGCTCGCCGGTGATCGGCGCGTACTGCATCTCCAAGGCCGCCGACGCACAGCTCGCCCGCAACCTGGCGGTGGAGTACGGCCCGCACAATGTGCGCGTGAACTGCATCTCGCCCGGCCTGATCAAGACCGATTTCGCGCGCGCGCTCTGGGAAAACCCCGAGACCGCCACCCGTGCCACCGCCACCACCCCGCTGCGGCGCATCGGCCAGCCCGACGAGATCGCCGGCGCGGCGGTGTTCCTCGCCTCGGCCGCCGGCAGCTACCTCACCGGCCAGAACATCGTCGTCGACGGCGGCGCCACCATCTGAACCCCATCCCCGCCGCCCCGGTCGCGGCGAGCCTGCCCGGAGTCCTGCCATGAATGCCCTCACCGAACCCGAGACCCTCGCCACCTTCCGCGCCGAGACCCGCGCCTGGCTGGAGGCCAACTGTCCGGCCGAGATGCGCCGCCCGGTCACCAGCGAGAACGACACCTGCTGGGGTGGGCGCAACTTCACCTTCCAGTCCGAGGCCCAGCGTCTCTGGATGACCCGCATGGCCGAGAAGGGCTGGACCGTGCCCGACTGGCCGCGCGAATACGGCGGTGCGGGGCTGTCGCGCGCCGAGGTCAAGGTGCTGCGCGAGGAGATGCGTGCGCTGGGCTGCCGCTCGCCGCTGGACAGCTTCGGCATCTGGATGCTCGGACCGGCGCTGCTGCGCTACGGCAATGCCGAGCAGAAGGCCGAGCACCTGCCGCGCATCGCCCGCGGCGAGATCCGCTGGTGCCAGGGCTACTCCGAGCCCAATGCCGGCTCCGACCTTGCCTCGCTCGCCACCCGCGCCGATCTGCAGGGCGACCACTTCATGGTCAACGGCCAGAAGATCTGGACTTCCTACGCCGACAAGGCCGACTGGATCTTCTGCCTCGTGCGCACCGACTTCTCCGCGAAGAAGCACGAGGGCATCAGCTTCCTGCTGTTCGACATGGCCTCGCCCGGCGTCACCACCCGACCCATCCAGCTGATCTCGGGCAAGTCGCCGTTCTGCGAGACCTTCTTCGATAACGTCCAGGTACCGCGGCGCAATCTGGTCGGCGAGATGAACCGCGGCTGGGAGATCGCCAAGTACCTGCTCACCCACGAGCGCGCCTCGATCAGCGGCATGGGCACCCGCAGCGCCGGCCGGCCGCTGCCCGAGACGGCGCTCGCCTCGGTGGGCGCCGATCCGCAGGGCCGCCTGGCCGATCCGCTGCTGCGGGCGCGGCTGGCGGAGTTCGAGGTCGACGAGGCCGCGTTCGGGCTGATGCTCGAGCGCACCGGCGATCTCGCCCGCCAGGGCCAGTCCGACCCGGCCTTCTCGTCGGTGCTCAAGTACTACGGCGCCGAGCTCAACAAGCGGCGCTACGAGCTCGCGATGCAGGCCGCCGGCAGCGACGGTCTCGAGTGGGAAAGCGAGCGCTCCGACGACGGCGCGCTTGCTCGCGGCTGGCTGCGCACCAAGGCCAACTCGATCGAAGGCGGCACCAGCGAAGTCCAGCTGAACATCGTCGCCAAGCGCATCCTCGGGCTGC
>NZ_CEXFHW010000211.1:0-5992 GCF_982640115.1 Quisquiliibacterium sp.
CGTATGCCGTCTTCTGCTCGCGGCGGTGCTGGGCATGGCCGGCGGGCGCCTGGTCATGGTGGCACTGCTGTGCAGTTCGCTGGGCACGGCCATCGCCTATGTCTGCTACAACCACAACCTCCTCGACCATGTCCACAAGGATGACCTCAGCCGGCTCGAGACCCTGCGCATGGTCGTGGCCGGGCCGGGCTGGGCGGCGGGGCCCCTGCTCGGGGTCTGGCTGCTCGGACTGTGGCCTGGCGCGCCCTTTGCCCTCTCCGGGCTGGCCGCCTGCGGCATGCTCGCCGCGCTCTGGCTCACCGGCATGGGCAGCGTGCGGGTGCCGACGGCGCGGGCCGCCCTTTCCGTCAATCCGCTGCATTACCTCGGCCGGTTTCTTGGCCGGCCGGCGCTGGTCGCCGGCTGGTTCCTGCTGGTGGTCCGCTCCTTTGGCTGGTCGATCTACATGGTCTATGTCGGCATCTATGCCATCCAGGCCGGGCTGGACGATAGCGTGGGCGGCATCACGGCCTCGCTCGCCTCCTGCGGGCTGTTCGCCACGCCGCTGATGCTGCGCTGGATCCGGCGCCGCTCGCTGCGCAGGGCGGTGCGCACCGGCTTTCTGGTGTCGGGCCTGTGCTTCCTGGGCGCAAGCCTCAGCGCGAGCCTGCCCTGGCCGACCATCGGTCTGCTGCTGTGCGGCGCGGCCTTCCTGCTGCTGCTCGACCTGTGCGGCGGCCTGCCCTTCCTGCTTTCGGTGCGGCCCTCCGAGCGCAGCGCGATGTCGGCAGTCAACGGCACGGTGCGCGATGTCTCCAACCTGGTCACGCCCGCCGTGGTCTGGCTGGTGCTGCTGGTGGGGCCGCTCCCGGCGGTGTTCGCGGCCGGCGGCGCAGGCCTGCTCGCCGCCTGGGTGGTGGCCGGCCGGATGCACCCGAACCTCGGGGTGCCGGTGGCCGAGCGGCGGCGCGACCGCACACGCATCTGAGCGCGTCCCGGCCCCACGGCGCCGGCCATCCGGGGCGTGCGTCTGCGGACCCGGCGCGCGAGGCGGTGTGGGTACAATCGGGGCGCCGGCCGCAGGCTTGCTCTGCCGCCGAGCCCATGACAACACGAACCGCCGGAGACACCCTCATGCAAGCCCCCGTCGCCGATGCCGCCCGCGAGCGCGCCTTCTCTCTGCCGCTGTCCGAGATCAATGTCAGCGATCCGCGCCTCTTCCAGGACGACACCATCGGTCATTACTTCGCGCGGCTGCGCCGCGATGACCCGGTGCATCACCAGGTCGACGAGCGCTTCGGCCCGTTCTGGTCGGTGACGAAGTACAAGGACATCATGCAGGTGGAGGTCAACCACCAGACCTACTCCTCGGACATCCACCTCGGCGGCATCAACATCCGCGATGTGCCCGAGGCGCATCGCCGGCCGATGTTCATCGCGATGGATCCGCCGCGGCATGATGACCAGCGCCGCACCGTGAGCCCCATCGTCGCGCCGGGCAACCTCGCGCAGATGGAAGCCACCATCCGGCAGCGCACCCGCAATGTGCTCGACAGCCTGCCGCGCAACGAAACCTTCAACTGGGTGGAGAAGGTCTCCATCGAGCTCACCACCCAGATGCTCGCCACGCTGTTCGACTTCCCCTTCGAGGATCGTCGCCTGCTCACCTGGTGGTCCGATGTGGCCACCGCCGACCTCACCGCCGGCGGCCCCATCGATTCCGACGAGAAGCGCACCGCCGAGCTGCTGAAGTGCCTGCAGTACTTCACCGGCCTCTGGAACGATCGTGTCCAGCGCCCGCCCGGCAACGACCTCATCTCCATGATGGCGCACTCGCCGGCCACCCGTAACCTCTCGCCGGTGGAGTTCCTGGGCAACCTGGTGCTGCTGATCGTGGGCGGCAACGACACCACCCGCAATTCCATGTCGGGCGGCCTGCATGCGCTGCTCACCCACCCCGGCGAGTTCGCCAAGCTGCGCGGCAATCCCGGCCTGATCGCCAGCCTGGTGCCCGAGATCATCCGCTGGCAGACCCCGCTGTCGCACATGCGGCGTACCGCCACGGCAGACGCCGAACTCGGCGGCAAGCAGATCCGCAAGGGCGACAAGGTCATCATGTGGTACCTCTCGGGCAACCGCGATGGCGAGGCCATCGAGCGGCCCGATGAATTCATCATCGACCGCGCCCGGCCGCGTCAGCACATCTCCTTCGGCTTCGGGATCCACCGCTGCGTGGGCAATCGCCTTGCCGAGCTGCAGCTGAAGATCCTCTGGGAAGAGATGCTGCCGCGCTTCCCGGTCATCGAGCTCATGGGCGAGCCCGAGCGCACCTTCTCCAACTTCGTCCACGGCTTCACCGCGCTGCCGGTGCGGATCCCCGGCTGATGGGCGCGGGCGTCCTCATCATCGGCGCGGGCCAGGCGGCCGGCGCGCTCGCCGCGGCGCTCCGTCAGGGCGGCTATGCCGACCCCGTCACCCTGGTGGGTGCCGAGCCGCTGCCGCCCTACCAGCGTCCGCCGCTGTCCAAGGCCCTGCTCAAGGGCGAGGCCGAGCCCGACAGCCTGCTGCTGCGGCCCGCGGCCTTCTATGCCGACAAGTCGATCAGCCTGCGGCTCGGCACGCGGGTGCAGGCCATCGACCGCGCCGCGCGCACGGTCAGCCTGAGCGATGGAAGCACGCTGTCCTGGTCCACGCTGGTGCTGGCCACCGGCTCGCGGCTGCGGCGGCTGGCGGTGCCGGGCATCGATGCCGCCGGTGTGCTCGAGCTGCGCACCGTGGCCGATGCCCAGGCGATCCGCTCCCGTCTGGGGCCGGGCAGCCGCCTCGCCGTGGTGGGCGGCGGCTATGTCGGCCTCGAGGTGGCGGCCTCGGCCCGCGCGCTGGGCGCCACGGTCACGGTCATCGAGCGCGAAGCCCGGCTTCTGGCGCGCGTGGCCTCCCAGACCCTCTCGGCCTTCTTCGCCGACAGCCATCGGGCCCAGGGCGTGAACCTGCTGCTTGGCGCCACCGTCAGCGGTTTCGAGCAGGCCGATGGCGCCGTGAGCGGCGTGCGCCTGGCCGATGGCCGGCTCATCGACTGCGACCTCGCGGTGGTGGGCATCGGCGCGCTCGCCGAAGACGCGCTCGCGTTGGCTGCCGGTCTGGCCTGCGAGGACGGCATCCTGGTCGATGAATCGGCCCGCACCAGCGACCCCGACATCTACGCCATCGGCGACTGCACCCGGCGGCCAGTGCCGCGCTACGGCATCCGCATGCGCCTCGAGAGCGTGCCCAACGCGCTCGAACAGGCCAAGCAGGCTGCCGCCGGCATCCTTGGCCAGCCCGCGCCGCGCGCTGAACTGCCCTGGTTCTGGTCTGATCAGTACGACCTGCGCCTGCAGATCGCCGGCCTGCCCATCGGCGTGGCCCGCGAGGTGGTGCGTGGCGATCCCGCCGGCAAGCGCTTCGCGGTCTTCCACCTCGATGCCGACAACCGCCTGCAGGCGGTCGAGGCGGTCAACTCGGTGGCCGAGTTTGCCGCGGCCCGCCAGTGGGCCGCGGCCGGGCAGGTGCTCGACCCGGCCCGCGTGGCCGATGCCGCCATCCCGGTCAAGCAGATTCCCGAGGCGCCCGCGGCCTGAGGCCGGTCCGCGTCGCCTGCATCCCCATCGTCCACCCCGCCGACGCCGGCGCCCCGACACAGGAATTCCCCATGCCCAAGGTCACCTTCATCGAACACAACGGCACCGCCCACACCGTCGAGGCGGTGGCCGGCCAGTCGCTGATGCGCGCCGCCGTCGACAACGGCGTGCCCGGCATCGACGCCGACTGCGGCGGCGAATGCGCCTGCGCCACCTGCCATGTCTATGTCGAGGCCGCCTGGCTGGCGCGCACCGGCGAGCGTTCCGAGATGGAGCAGAGCATGCTGAGCTTTGCGGCCGTCACGCAGGACAATTCCCGCCTGTCGTGCCAGGTGCAGATCACCCCCGCGCTCGACGGCCTGGTGGTGAGCCTGCCCGAGGGCCAGCACTGAGCCGCCGCACCGCCCGCCCTCGTCGCCCCACCGTCAGAACTCCGGAGTCCATGCCATGAAAGCCGCCGTCTTCCACGCCCCCAACCAGCCGCTCACCATCGAGGATGTCGAGATCGACAACCCCGGCCCGCGCGAGGTGCTGGTGCGCACCTCGGTGGCCGGCCTGTGCCACAGCGATCTGCACTTCATCGAGGGCAAGTACCCCACGCCGGTGCCCATCGTGCTCGGCCACGAGTCTTCCGGCATCGTCGAGAAGGTCGGCCGCGATGTCACCTATGTGAAGCCCGGCGACCATGTCATCACCTGCCTGTCGGTGTTCTGCGGCCACTGCGAGTTCTGCCTCACCGGCCACATGTCGATCTGCCAGAACCCCGAGGTGAAGATGCTGCCCGGCAAGGCCAGGCGCCTGCGCTGGAAGGGCGAGCACCTCAACCAGTTCACCAACCTGTCGTCCTTCGCCGAGCAGATGCTGGTGCACGAGCACGCCGTGGTGAAGATCACGCCCGACATGCCCATGGACCTCGCCGCGCTGATCGGCTGCGGCGTGATCACCGGCTACGGTGCGGCGGTGCACACCGCCAAGGTCGAGCCCGGCAGCACGGTGGCGGTGGTGGGCTGCGGCGGCATCGGTCTGGCCGCGGTGAACGGCGCCAAGATCGCGGGCGCGGCCCGCGTGATCGCCATCGACAAGGATCCGGCCAAGCTCGACCTGGCCCGTGCCTTCGGCGCCACCGAAGGCGTCATCGCCGGCGAAGACACCGCCAAGAAGATCATGGAGATGACCCAGGGCGGCGTGCACTACTCCTTCGAGTGCATCGGCCTGAAGCAGACCACCGAACTCTGCTTCCAGATGCTGCGCCCGGGCGGCACCGCCACCATCATCGGCATGATCCCGGTGGGCACCAAGATCGAACTGCACGGCCCCGACTTCCTGCGCGAGCGCCGCATCCAGGGTTCCATGATGGGTTCCAACCGCTTCCGCATCGACATGCCCCGGCTGATCGAGTTCTTCCAGCAGGGCCGGCTGCCGCTGTCGCAACTGGTGTCGGGCCGGCTCAAGCTCTCGCAGATCAACGAGGGCTTCGCAGCGCTGCAAAAGGGCGGCGTGGCGCGCAACGTCATCGTCTTCGACCAGTAATCCGGCATGGCGGTGTTCCACCGGGTGGTCCTGGCCACCGGCGCCGATGGCCGCGCGCGCTTCCACGAGGAGGCCATCGCGCTCGACCAGGGCACGCCGCAGTCGCGGCTCTCGGCGCTGATGGCCAGCGGCGGCTGCCAGCTGCGCGAGAGCCCGGTGGGCTTTCGCAGCGAGTTCCACTGCACCGGCAGCCCGCAGTGGTGCTTCATCCTGCGCGGGCGCATGGAGATCGGCCTGCAGGATGGCAGCGCCCGCGTGTTCGGCCCGGGCGAGCACTTCTACTCCGCCGATCTGCTGCCCGAGGGCGCGGTCTTCGACCCGGCGGTGCACGGCCATCGCAGCCGGCAGGTGGGCGAGGAGCCCCTGGTCACGCTGTTCGTGCGCGCCTGAATCGCGCCGGCGGCGCGGCTCGCGTACCCTGTCGACATGCTCGCCTACCGACACGGCTTTCACGCCGGCAATCACGGGGATGTGCTCAAGCACCTCGTGCTCATCCAGGTGCTCGATCACCTCGGCTCCAAGGACACCCCGCTGCGCTATGTCGACACCCATGCGGGTGCCGGCATCTACCTGCTGGCCGACCGCTTCGCGCAGACCACCGGCGAGTACGCCGAGGGCATCGGCCGGCTCTGGGATCGGCAGGAGTCGCCGCCCGCGGTGGCTCGCTATCTCGAGCTGATCCGCCGCTTCAATCCCGAGGGCGGTCTGGCGCAGTACCCCGGGTCGCCGGCGATCGCGCAGGCGCTGCTGCATCCGCAGGATCAGATGCGCCTGTTCGAGCTGCATCGCAGCGATCTCGACCTGCTGGTCGGGCATTTCGGGCGCACGCCGCGCACGCAGGTCACGCTGGCCGACGGCATACG
>NZ_CEXFHW010000212.1:0-5974 GCF_982640115.1 Quisquiliibacterium sp.
GGCATTTCGGGCGCACGCCGCGCACGCAGGTCACGCGGGCCGACGGCTTCGAGGCGCTGCGCAGCCAGGTGCCGCCCTCGTCGCGCCGCGCGCTGGTGCTGGTCGATCCGTCCTATGAGCTGCCGGCCGATTACGGCCGGGTGGTGGCCTGCGTGCGCGATGCCATGACGCGCTTTGCGCAGGGCGTCTACCTGGTGTGGTACCCGATCGTGCGGCGCTCGGTTTCGGCGCAGCTGCCCGGGCGCCTCGCGCGCATCGCCCGCGGCGCGCCCAAGGGCTGGCTGCATGCCAGCCTGAGCGTGGCCGAGCCCGACGAGCAGGGCTTCGGCATGACCGGCAGCGGGGTGTTCGTGATCAACCCGCCGCACACCCTGCGCCCGGCGCTCGAAGCCGCGCTGCCCTGGCTGCGCGACGCGCTCGCGCGCACGCCGCGCGCCCGGTTCCTGCTGGAGCACGACCAGCAGGCCCGCGACGAGGCCGGCCCGCGCGATGGCGTGGCCAGCGCCCGCCGCGCCACTCTCCCGAAAGGCCGTCATGTCCATGCCCGCACCCCTCGATGAGCAGACTGTCGCCACCCTCGCCGGCATCTCCACCGCCACCCTGACCACGCTGCTGCTCAAGAAGGGGCTGCGCAATGTCTGGCTGCGCAACACCCGACCGATCCGCAGCGGGCAGCCGAGGCTGGTGGGGCGCGCGTTCACGCTGCGCTTCGTGCCGGCCCGCGAAGACCTGGCCACGCCCGAGTCCTGGGCCTCGCCGATCTCCACCCGCGCGGCCATCGAGGCCATGGGCCCGGGCTGCATCGCGGTGGCCGATGCCATGGGCGTCACCGACGCCGGCATCTTCGGTGACATCCTCTGCGCGCGCATGCGCAAGCGCGGCGTGGCGGCGCTGGTCACCGATGGCGTGGTGCGTGACCTCGCCGGGGTGCTCGGCACCGGCCTGCCGGTCTGGTGCGCCGGGGCGGCGGCGCCGCCCTCGGTGGCCGGCCTCACCTTCGTGGCCTGGCAGCAGCCGATCGCCTGCGGCGGGGTGGCGGTGTTCCCCGACGACATCATCGTCGTCGACGACGATGGCGCGGTGCTGATCCCGGCGGCGCTGCTGCCCGAGGTGCTCGCCGCCGGCCCCGAGCAGGAGCGCTACGAGGCCTGGGTGATGAAGCAGGTGGAGGCCGGCGTGCCGCTGCCCGGGCTCTACCCGCCCGACGCAGCCACCCGCGCCCGCTACGAGGCGGAGCGCGGCGGCTGACCGCGCCCTGCGCGAGGATGATTGGCGGCGCCGATTGCAGCCGCCGACGCGGTCCCACCGGTGACGCGCCGTCGCTGACCGGCTGGTCGGCGGGCAAGCTGTCTGGCCAGCCCGGCGATGGCCTCGAACGCAGCCACGCGCGCGCTGCTGTCGCGGGCCACCAGCGCGATCTCGCGGCGTGGCGCCGGTGCGGCCAGGGGCCGCGCCAGCAGCGGCCCGTCGGCGAGCAGGCCGGCCTTGAGCGCCATCTCGGGCAGCAGCGCGATCCCCAGGCCCTCTTCGACCATCTGCACCAGCGTGACCAGACTGGTCGCCTCGATGCCCTGTGGGTTGGCGCCGTCGCTCAGCCCGCAGCCGGCCAGGGTGTGGCTGCGCAGGCAGTGTCCCTCGGCCAGCAGCATCAGGCGCTGCGGGTCGATGGCCTGTACGCGCAGGTTGGCACGGCGCAGCGCCGGATCATCGGGCGGGGCCACCAGCCAGAGCTCCTCGGCGAGCAGCGGCGTCACCCGCAGGCCGGTGGTGTCCCAGGGCAGGGCGATCAGCGCGAAGTCGAGCTCGCCGGCGCGCAGGCGCGCCAGCAGCGGCTCGGTCTGGTCCTCGCGCAGCGCAAGTTGCAGGTCGGGATGCCGCTCGCGCAGCCCGCGCAGCAGCGGCGGCAGCAGGAAGGGCGCGACGGTGGGAATGGCGCCCAGCCGCATCAGCCCGGCCATCGGCTGCGCCGCCTGGCCCACGGCCTCGACCAGATCGCGGGCCAGCGCGAGCAGATGGCGCCCGCGCGCCAACGCCAGCTCTCCGGCGGGGGTGAGCGCCACGCGCTGGCGGCTGCGTTCGACCAGCTGCGCGCCCAGGCTGCGTTCGAGCTCCTGCAGGCCGCCCGAGAGCGTGGACTGCGTGACGAAGCAGGCCTGCGCGGCCTGGGTGAAGTTCAGGGTGTCGGCCAGGGCGCTCAGGTAGGCGAGCTGGCGCAGCGAGGGCAGGGCATTCATCCTGAGGGGCTCCGGTTGAATCGGAAAAACCGATCGAAAAGATCGATATTATCCGTTGGACCGATAGAATGCCGATCGCCAGAATCCGCTCATCGCCACGTCACACCCCTGAGGAGAAATCGATGAGCAAGCCCGAATCCATCACCCTGCGCAATCTCGAGGCCGCCTTCGCCGGCGAGTCCATGGCCCACATCAAGTACCGCTACTTCGCCCGCATCGCCCGCGAGCACGGCGACGAGGAGACCGCCCGGGTGTTCGAGGCGACGGCCGAGCAGGAGGTCGCGCATGCCTTCGGCCATCTCGACCTGCTCTACCCGAAGGCGGCGCTCAGCCCGGCGCGCGCGCTCGAGCTCGCCATCGAGGGCGAGACCCACGAGTACACCGAGATGTACCCGCAGTTCCGCCATCTGGCCGTGCAGGAGGGCAACCAGGCGGCGGTGGCCGAGTTCGACGAGCAGATCGGCGAATCGCGCGAGCACGCGCAGGCCTTCCGCGCGGTGCTCGAGAAGGCCGCCAGACGCTTCGCGGCGCTGGCGCGGGTCGAGGAGCGGCACGCCAACCACTATCGTGACAACCTCGCCCGGGTCACGGCGGCCCGGCAGGCGGCCTGAACCCACCCACTTTCAAGGAGATGATGATGAAGACCTGGACCTGCATCGTGTGCGGTTTCGTGTACGACGAGGCCGCCGGCCTGCCCACCGAGGGCATCGCCCCCGGCACCCGCTGGGCGGATGTGCCCGAGGACTGGAGCTGCCCGGAGTGCGGCGTGGCCAAGTCCGACTTCGAGATGGTCGAGGTCTGATCGGCGCGTTGGCTGGCGCCGAGCCGGGGGCCGCTGGCGGCACCCGCTCCAGCGCCTGTGCCGATGCCTGTACCCGGCGCGGCTACACTGCGGGTCCGTTCAGCCCGGACCCGCCATGGAAGCCCTGCTCGTGTGCACCGGCATCGTCGCGCTCGCCGAAATCGGCGACAAGACGCAGCTGCTCTCCTTCATCCTCGCGGCCAAGTTCCGCCGTCCACTGCCGATCTGTCTGGGCATCCTGGTGGCCACGCTGGCCAACCATGCGCTGGCCGGCGCGGTGGGCACCTGGCTGACCACGCTGCTGGGCCCGGCGGCCCTGCGCTGGGGGCTGGGCCTGTCGTTCATCGCCATGGCGGCCTGGATGCTCGTGCCCGACCGTTTCGACGAGAGCGAAGCCCGCTTCGCGCGGCTGGGCGTGTTCGGCACCACGCTGATCGCGTTCTTCGTGGCCGAGATGGGCGACAAGACGCAGGTGGCCACGATCGCGCTGGCCGCCCGTTATCACGAATTCATCATGGTGGTGCTCGGCACCACGCTGGGCATGATGCTGGCCAATGTGCCGGCGGTGCTGCTCGGTGAGCGCATCGCCCATCGGCTGCCGGTGCGGCTGGTGCACGGCATCGCGGCGGTGGTGTTCGCCCTGCTGGGTGTGGCCACGCTCGCCGGTGTCGGCGAGCGCTTCGGGCTCTAGCCGCGGCTCAAGGCCGCGGCGGGTTGCGCCCTATTGCCACTGGCGCAGCAGGCGTCCCGGCAGCGGCTTGTGGACGGCGCCCTGCTCGTTGGCCACCCGCTGACCGTTCACCCAGACCCCATGCACGCCGCGCGGCCGCGTGACCACGCGGGTGGCGTTGGCTGGCAGATCGTTGGCCCGCGAGCGCGCGCCGCGGCCCACCGTGGCCGGGTCGAAGAGCAGCAGGTCGGCCGCCCAGCCCTCGCGCAGCGTGCCGCGCTCGCGAATGCCGAAGAACTCGGCCTGCGCGCTGGTGAGCCGGCGCACCGCCTCGGGCAGGGGCATCACGCCCTTGTCACGCACCCAGTGGCCCATCAGGTGCAGGCCAAACCCCGAGTCGTCGAGGAAGGACAGATGCGCGCCCGCGTCGGACAGCGACAGCAGGCTGTCCTCGTGGGTGAGCAGCTTCGCCACCGCCTGCTCGTCGTGGTTGAGCGCGGTCAGCGAGAACAGCGTGCCGAGGTTCTCGGCGATGGCCAGATCGAACAGGCAGTCCAGCGGATCAGCGCCGCGCTCGGCGGCGATGTCGGCGATGCTGCGATCGACCAGGTGCCGGTTCTCGGGCAGCACGGTCTCGAGCACCTGGATCAGGCGCCAGTTGCCCGAGAAGATGCGCCGGGCCGGCACGCTGAGTTCCTCGCGCAGCGCCGCGCGCAGCGCGGGGTCGCGCATGCGCGCGATCAGCGCATCGCCCTTCAGGCCGAAGATCGGCTTCCAGGCGAGCAGCGGCTCGAGCGGGTAGGGTGACTCGAAGGAGAAGTCGAACACCAGCGGCGTGGCCGCGACCGCACCGCGCATGCGGTTGCCGCGGGCATTGGCGGCGTGGATGCCTTCCAGGTCCTGGAACACGCTGTCGGGCGTGAGGCTGGAGTGCAGCAGCGCCGCCACCAGCACCGGCCGGCCCGAGGCCGCGGCGAACTCCTCGAGCTTGCCCACCGGCGTGGGCGGCCCCTTGGTGATCATGAACACGCCCTGGTTGCGCCGGCGCAGCGGCTCGGCCAGTTCGATGAACTCCGACCAGTCGGCCAGCCGCGAGGGCATGGGCCGGCCGTCATAGGCGCTGTGCGAGGTGGTGGTGGTGGAGGCCAGACCGATCGCGCCGGCCGCCAGGGCCTCGTCGATCAGGGCCTTCATGCGCGCCACCTCCTCGGGGGTGGCGGCACGATCGGAGGCGGCCGAACCCATCACATAGGTGCGCACCGTGGAGTGACCGACGAAGGCGGCGAGGTTCATCGCGCAGCCGCCGGCCTCGATCTGGTCGAGGTACTGCGCGAAGCTCTCGAACTGCCAGCGGATGCCGGCCTGCAGGCTGGCCAGCGACATGCCCTCCACTTGCGTGAGGTTCTTGGTGACCAGGTCGCGCGAGGCGGCGTCGGGCCGGCAGGGCGCGATGGTGAAGCCGCAGTTGCCGATGATGGCGGTGGTCACGCCCATGCCGATCGACTGGTCGAGATACGGGTCCCAGGTGATCTGCGCGTCGTAGTGGGTGTGGTTGTCGATGATGCCGGGCATCAGCGACAGGCCCTGCGCATCGAGCCGCTCGCGGGCCTGGCTGGCGGGGATCGGGTTGTCGGCGCGGCGCACCGCCGAGATGCGCCCGCCGGTGACGGCGAGCTGGCCGGTGAAGGGCGCATGGCCCAGCCCGTCATGGATGATGGCGTTCGAGATCAGCAGATCGTGCATGGTTTCCTCCTGCGCCGAGTATAGGCGGCGGCCCGGGCGGCCCCACCGGCGCGCGCGGCGATAATGGCCCGGTGAGCGCGCCTGCCGATCCGTTGCCGACCGAACCGCCTGCCCTGCGGCCCGACGCGGCGTCACTGGCGCCCGAACCGCCCGTGGTGGCGGAAGCAGCCCGGGCGGCCACGCCCTGGCCCGCGGTGGCCGCGGTCATCATCGCCGGCATGGTGGCCGCCACCCACATCGGCAAGCTGCCGCCCTCGCTGCCGGCCCTGCGCGAGGCCTTCGGCCTGACGCTGGTGCAGGCGAGCTGGCTGGTGTCGGCCTTTCAGCTGGCGGGCATGCTGCTCGGTCTGTTCGGCGGGCTGCTGGCCGACCGCTTCGGCGCGCGCCGCACCATGGCCCTGGGGCTGAGCTTGCTCGCGCTGGCCAGCGGCGCCGGCGCGATCGCCGATCAGCCCGCCACGCTGCTCGCGCTGCGGGCGCTGGAGAGCGCGGGCTTCCTGCTCACCGTGCTGCCGGGGCCGGCGC
>NZ_CEXFHW010000213.1:0-5960 GCF_982640115.1 Quisquiliibacterium sp.
GCCGGCCAGGCCCTTCAGGGTATGCACCATCAGCGCCGCCTCCCGCCACTGGGCCTGGTCTGCCTGGGCCTTCAGCTGCGCGAGCTGGCCGGGCAGATCGCGCAGGAACAGCCGCAGCATGCGCTCGTAGACCGGAACATTGCCGCCAAGACGCTCCACCGCCGGCGCCAGCACGATGTCGGCCTCTCGCGCAGCCGCCATCAGGTCCTGGGACAGCGGCACCGCCGAGACCGGCGCGGCGACGACCTCGTCATCACGCCCGGCGTGGCGCCGGATGACCGCCACCAGATCGTTCAGTTCGAAGGGCTTGCCCACATGATCATCCATGCCAGCGTTCAGGCAGGCATCGCGATCGCTGCTCATGGCGTTGGCGGTCATGGCGATGATCGGCAGCGCGGCGTGATCGGGATGCCGGCGGATGCGGGCCGTTGCGCCAAAGCCATCCATCACCGGCATCTGCAGATCCATGAGCACCGCATCGAAGGGCGGCCTGGCCGCGAAGACCGCCTCGACGCCGCGCTCGCCGTTGTCGGCCAGCGTGACCTCGGCCCCCTCGGCGATGAGCAGTTCCTGCGCCACCTGCTGGTTGTTCGGGTTGTCCTCCACCACCAGCAGACGCAGACCCTGCAGGCGTCCGCCCATTGCCGGTGCGGGAACCCCGATCCGCCGGTCGATGCCCAGGCGGGCATCGGCGACGGCATCGAGCAGCATGGCCGCGGTGACCGGCTTGACCAGATACCCGCCCAGCGAGGCCTGCTCGCTCGAACTGCGCTGCGCCAGCATCTCGCGGTCGTGGGCGGTGACCATCATCACCAGGGTCGCCCCGGGGCGGCCGGACTGGCGCAGGCGCAGGCTGGTCTCCCAGCCGTCCATGCCCGGCATGCGCCAGTCCACCAGAGCGATGTCATAGGGCTCGCCGCGCTCGGCCTGCTCGGCACAGCGCCGGATCGCGGCCTCGCCGTCGGCGACCGCCTCCGTCTGCCAGCCCAGGGAACGCGCCATCTCGCACAGGATGTCACGGGCGGTGGGGTTGTCGTCGACCACCAGCACCCGAAGCGTCGCCAGCTCGGGGCCGGCCTCGGGCGCCACCGGCTCGTCGGCATCCTGCGGCGATCGCTGCAGGTGGATGCGGAAATGGAAATCGCTGCCGCGGCCAGGCGCGCTGTCGACGGCGATGCGTCCGCCCATGAGCTCGACCAGCCGCTGGCTGATCGCCAGACCCAGCCCGGTGCCGCCAAAGCGGCGCGTGGTGGAGGCCTCGGCCTGCGAAAATCCGCTGAAGATGTGCGCCTGCTGCTCGGGTGCGATGCCGATGCCGGAGTCGCGCACGCTGAAGTGGACCTCGACCTCGCCCTCGGTGCGGGAGACCTCGCGCACGCTCACCACCACCTCACCGCGCTCGGTGAACTTGATTGCATTGCCGCCGAGGTTGATCAGCACCTGCTGCAGGCGCATGTCATCACCCACCAGGGCCCGGGGCAGGCCCGGATCGATGTCGAAGAGCACCTCGAGCGGCTTGCTGCCCACGCTGGCCGACAGGATGACCGACAGGTGCCGCATCATCTGATCGAGACGGAACGGCCGCCGGTCCAGCGTCATCATGTTGGCCTCGACCTTGGAGAAGTCGAGGATGTCGTTGAGCAGCATGAGCAGCGAGCGCGCCGCGCCTTCGGTCTTGCCGACATAGTCGCCCTGCCGGCTGGTCAGGGCGGTGGCCTGCAGCAGCCTGAGCATGCCCAGCACGGCATTGAGCGGCGTGCGGATCTCGTGGCTCATGTTGGCGAGGAACTGGCTCTTGGCCTGGTCGGCCTGCTCGGCGGCCTCCTTGGCTTCGCGCAGTCCGAGCAGGTTCTGCTCGCGCTCGGCGATCAGCTGAGAGATCAACGCCGAGATGGCGCGCAGATCCTCGGCATCGTCCTGGCCCGGAACCGCTGCGCCCTCCCCGTCGGCCTGCGCTGCCTCGCTCGGCGTCGAGGCGTCGGCACGCGCGCGCATCTGCGCCGCCGTCTCGCGCAGCACCGCGAAAGCCCGCGCGCGATTCTCATTGGCGCGCTGCAGGTTCTCGGACATCTGGTTGAAGCTCGCCACGAGCACGGCCAGTTCACCGGGCGCCTTCACCTCCACCCGGCTGCCGACCTCGCCGCGGGCAAGCCGCGACGCGGCCTCGGCCAGGCGGATGATCGGTGCCGAGAGATTGCGCGCCAGCACCGTCGACAGCGCGCCGGCGGTGGCCAGCACCAGCAGCAGCAGCACGCCGAAGCCCGGCAGCGCGGTCTTGTAGTAGTCGGCGAGCAGCAGCCGGTCGGGCACCGCATAGGCCACCCGCAACAGCATGCTGCCGGGCACGATGGCCAGGTCGCGCCAGGCGAGCAGGTCGGATTCGCGACGCCGCAGTGCCACCTCGCCCGCAGGCTGGGACGCCGGAAAGTCGCTGCCGCTCAGGGTGAGCAGCGGCTCCGCCGGCTTGAGCAGCACCTCGCCCTGCGGACCGAAAAGCCAGACCGGCGAGCGGTCGAAGAGCTTCACGCCCTTCAGGCGTGCAACGAAGCCATCGAGCTGCAGCCTCACCACCGCCACACCGCTGAAGGCGCCATTGTCGAAGTCGATCGACGGCAGACCCGCCAGCACGCTCAGGCGCCCGGACTCGTCGATGAACGGGCCCTCGACCATGATCTCGCGAGGCGGCATGAACCACTCCATGTTGCCGGCCGAGAGCAGGGCGGGGGTGGTGCGGATGCGGTCATAGAGCCGGGCGAAGTGGCGGGGGGTGGGCGGTGCGGCATCACGCCCGGCATCCGTGCCCCCCTGCGCGCCAAGGTCGGCGCGCGGGCTGCGGCGCTTGTCCTCCACGCTGGCGACCACCTGGTGCTGCGCATCGACGAAGTAGATGCCCGAGTAGGCGTCGTAGTCGGTCTGCAGACGCAGGAAGCTGGTCTCCAGGGTGCGGGCATTGACGATGCGCTCGTCCTGCGAGGCCGAAAGATAGAGCAGCAGCGCCTCGGAGGCCGCAATCTGCTTGAGTGAGCGCTGGAGCCCCAGACCGAACTCCTGCTCGAAGCTCGCCGCCAGGATGTCGATCTGCTGCGTGATGCTCTGCTGCGTGCGAGCCCGAGCCGATTCCTGGGTGTAGCTGTAGGAGATGTAGAAGACTGGCGCGAGCAGCGCCACCCCCACCGCGAAAAAGGCGAACAGCAGCCGGTAGCGGATCGACATCAGGTCAGCGCTGGCCGGGGTGGGCGCACCGGGTCATCCGCGGGCCTTGAGCGCAGCCGAGGTCTCGACCACTTCGTCGATCAGGTACATCGCGTCATCGAGGCGGATGCCGAGCTGGCGGGCCCGGTTGCGGTTGACCAGGTAGGGACCGCGCTCGGGCGTGCGCACCGCCATGCGCGCCGGACTCAGCCCGCGCTCGAGAATGGCATGCGCCATCTCGAAGGCCAGGTAGCCCTGGTTGTAGCCGGAGTCGTTGGCGGTGAGCAGCATGCCCTCGTAGACGAACTGGTCCTCGTGGGAGGCCTCGGGAATGCGGATGGTGTTCAGATACCAGCGCCCGACGTCGAGCATGTCCACATGGTTGCCTCGGGCGTCACGCAAGGTGTCGTGATTGAGCACCACGAAGGCATCGACCTGTTTGGAGAGCTCGACGGCCCGCGACTTGAATTCGTCCAGTGAGTTGGTGAGCACCCGGTCGGTCAGCTTCAGGGGCAGGCTGCCGCGCTGCGCGAGCTGCTCGATCATCTTGGCGTTGGGCCGTGACGACTCCGAATCGCAGGCCAGGATCGCGAAGGTGCGCGCAGCGGGCACCAGGCGCTTGAGCAGATCGAGGCTCTCCTTGTGGTAACCCGACTGCCACACCCCGGTGACATTGCGGCCGGGGGCATCCATGTTGTCGACCAGACCGTACTTCAGGGGCAGCCCGTTGATGCCCCAGAACACCACCGGGGTGGGGGTGTCGAGGAGCTGCCCGCCGATGTACCGGGCCGCGTTGTCGTCGCCCACCATGACCAGATCGGGCTTGAAGGCCTTGATGGCAGCCATGATCCGGGTGGTGGCATTGGCCATCTCGGGCGGCTTGTCGCGCCGCTTGGTGTCCATCCAGTCCTTGCGGATGACCACCCGGGGCGTCTCGATGCTGTCGTTGCGCTCGAGCTGCCGCACCTGCTCGTCGTTCTCGAGATAGCCCAGCTTGCGCAGCGCCGCGCTCACCCCGCGCTGGGTGGACTGCGACCACAGGTAGGCCTTGTGGTAACTGCTGACGATGAAGATGCGCTTGCGGACATGCGCCGCCCGCGCCACCCACGGTGCGCCCAGCGACCCGGCGCCGAGCAGCGCGCCGGCCTGGACCAGGGAACGACGCAGGCCGGACATCAGGCCACCTTCCGGCGGGCCCGCCAGCGGGCGAAGATCTCGTTCACCTGCGCCGAATACATGTCGAGCGCAGCCTCCGCAGACATGCGGCTGGAGGCCACATCGGCGAACATCTTGGGCACCAGCCACGCCTTCCAGATCTCGTCGATGGCACCGTTGGCGTAGCCGGGGTGCCCCACGCCCACGGTCCACTTGTCGGCATCGGAGAAGATCGCGTACTTGTCCGGTGGTTGCGCCTTGGCGTCGCGCGCGATGAGCTGCTGCAGATCAGGCACCAGTTGCGGGTAGGTGGGGAAGTTGTAGAACTCGCTGGCAAGGAAGGCGCTGCGCGAAGCGCCGGCCAGGTCGACCAGGAACTTCTTGGCACCGTCGATATTGCGGGCGAACTTCCAGATGGCGTAGGCGTTCATGAGGTGCATCACACCCAGCGCCGAGGCTGGCCCGCGGGCCGGACGGCCGAGCGCGATGCGGCTGGCCACCGGAATCCTCTCGTTTTCGCCGGTACGCGTGACCGAGATGGCGTTGAGCGTGAGCGAACCCTTGCCGGCCAGCATCTGCCGGTTGTTGGATGACGCATCCCACGAAAAGATCTCGTCGGTCATGGCGTCGGTGAAGAGCGCCTTGCCGTACTTCAGGGCCTCGAGGGTATTGCGCGACTTCAGGCTCGGACGACCGTCGGCATCCTGCACCCCGGCGCCGAAGGCGAGCAGAACGGAGCGCAGCGCCATGCTGCTGTCCAGTTCATTGGACATGCCGATGCCCACCGGGATGCCGTGCTTCTCCTTGATGCGGCGCCCGCCTTCGCGGATGGCATCCCAGCTGTCAGGCCTGACACCCACCTCGTCCCAGAGATCCTTCCGGTAATTGACCGGGTCGGGCACATAGCTGTCGGAGAAGCCGAAGTACTTCTTCGTGGTGGGATTGAAGGTGCTGCGGATCGCGATGTCCAGGGGCTTGCCGAAGCGGCGCTCGCACTCGGCATAGATCTCCTTGTGATCGATGACATGGTCTTCGTAGGACGCCGGCGGGCTGAGGAACATGCACAGGTCGTGGCCGAGCTTCTTGGCGATCTCGGCCTCGGCCCGGCTCTCGATGCTGGTCATGCCCACGTTGGTGACGATCACCTCGGTGTCGTTCTTCTCGCCCCACTCGACCACGAACTTCTTGTTGAACCACTCGTCGAAGGCCGGCACGAAGTGGTTCCACTGCATGATCTTCAGGGTCTTGCGACGGGCCTGGGCACCGCCCGGACGCGGCAGGCCCACCGAGGCGGCCAGACCCACCGAGCCGGTGGCCCGGATGAAGCCCCGGCGGGTGGCGGCGTCGGGGGCGCGCGGACCGTCGGCGGGTTCCGCAGGCTTCGGAGAGGCATTCACGGGTGTTCTCCAGTGGGAACCAGGGGCTGCCCGATGGTACGGCGCATCCGGGCGCCGGACAACACGCACCGGCCGGCGGCGGCCTGCTGCCAGGGCCTCAGGTGCGGGTCGACGCAGGGCGATGCCGGCCCGCTGCGGCCCGGCCCGGCCTGGCCTTACCGGCCCAGTGGCCGGCCTCGTCCATCAGGTGCTGGCGGAACACCGCGGCGATCGGCG
>NZ_CEXFHW010000214.1:0-5823 GCF_982640115.1 Quisquiliibacterium sp.
CGCGTCGCACCAGCCGGAAGAGCTCCTGCCCGGGCGCGGCCACCGCGCCGAGGGTGGCGCTGCGCGCCGAGATCAGCCCGTCATCGGGCGCGAGCACCCGGGTCTGCGACAGACGCAGCCGCTGCAGGGCCACCTGGGCCTGCGCGGCCTGGAGCTGGGCGGCCGCGGTGGCCTCGCCGGTGAGGTACTGGGTGATCTGCTGGTTGCTGAGCACCCCGCTGTCCTGAACCTGCCGGGCCCGGGCGGCATTGGCCTGCGCCTCGGCGAGCGCGGCCTTTGCCTGAGCCAGCCCGGCCTCGGCAACGGCCAGATCGGTCTCGACCGCCTCGGCGGCGAACCGCGCCAGCAGTTGCCCGCGCTGGACCTTGTCGCCGACCTCGACCAGCACCTCAGCGAGACGCAGGCCGGCGATCTCGGCTCCGACCGAGGCTTCCTGCCAGGCGGCGATGCTGCCGTTGGCGCTGAGCCGTTCGGCCAGCTCGCCGCGTTCAGGGGCGGCGACGCTCACCACCAGCGCCGGTCGGGCGGCGGTGGCCGTGGCAGAGGCGGTTGCGGCCTTGGTTGCGGCGTCGGGTGACTGGGCGCGCGCGGCGGGGGCTGCCGCCGCCAGGGCGACTGCGATCAACAGCAGCCGCCCGGCACGCGCTGGGGCTTGTACAGGCAATGTCATCGGGGTCGATCTCCGCCGTGGGCGAGCTCGTGACTGGGAGTGGCGCGGGGCCTGGAACGGGCATGACCCGCGCCCGGCGCTGGCAGGCAGGTCATGGGCTCCAGCCTCCGCCGAGGGCGCGATACAGGGCAACCCAGGCCAGCACCCGCTCCTGGCGCAAGGCGAGCAGGCCGGCCTGAGACTGCAGCCAGAGCCGGTTGGCTTCCTCGAGCTCGAAGGCATTCCCAAGGCCCGCCTCTCGACGCACGCGGGCGGCATCGCGCAGCACGCGATAGCCCTCGAGCGCACGCTCGGCCTCATCGGCGCGCTGGCCGAGGCTGGCCAGCCGGACCATTGCCTCCTCAACCTCGCGCACGGCCTGGCGCACGGCCTGCCGGTAACGCGCCTCGGCGGCAACCTGCCGGGCGCGGGCGCTGTCGACGGCCGCGTTGCGCGCGCCGTTGTCAAAGAGCGGCAGGCTGAGGGTCGGACCGAATGACCAGTTGGTGGTGCTCAGGCTGATGCCGCTTGCCTCGAAGCGCAGCGGGCCGATCGCGCCGCTCAGGGCCAGCCGGGGCCAGCGGCGCGACTCGGCCGCACCGATGTCGCCACCCGCGGCGACGAGTTCCGCCTCCGCTGCGGCCAGATCGGGCCGCTGCGCGAGCAGTTGCACCGGCAGACTCTCCACCGTGAACGCGGCGGGCATTGGCAGCCCGGGTGGCGCCTGACCGAGCCGCTCGCGAAGGGCCGGCTCGGCGCTCCCGGTGAGCGCGACCAGCGCCTTGATCGAGAGATCGCATTCGGCCAGACGGGCCTGCAGCCGGGCGGTCTGATCGGCGGTCTGCGTGCGGGCGAGCAAGGCGGCATCGGCCGCCTGCAATCCGGCCGAGAACGCGACACGGCTCAGCTGCTCGGTGTCGCGCCGCGAGGCCAGCGTCTGCCGCTCGAGCACAGCCTGAGACTCGCAGCCACGCAGCGCCACATAAGCCGTCGCCACCTCGGCGGCCACCGCCACCCGGGCCTCGTGCCAGCCGGCGGTACGCGCCGCCAGACGCGCCTGTTCGGCCTGACGACCCGCGGCCAGCCCGCCAAACAGGTCGATCTCCCAGGACGACTGGAACTGCAGCAGGTCCTGGGTGCGCAGAAATGGCGCGCCGCCAAAGCTCACCGGGCCGCGGGTGCGCGACAGGGCGGCATCGAGCGAGGGCAGCCGTGCACCACCGGCGCGGGCGAGCGCTTCGCGGGCCTCGGCGATGCGTGCGCCCGCCTGGGCGATGCTGGCACTCTCGCCCTGCGCCGCCTCGATCAGCCAGACCAGGGTTGGATCCCTGAAGCCCGACCACCACCGCGACAGCTCGAGCGCACTGGCGCCATGCGGGCGTTGCGCCACCCAGTCGGGTGGCATGGGCGAGACCGCCTGACGCGGCCGGGGCTCGAGGCCCGCGGGCGTGGTGCAGCCTGCCGCGAGCGCCAGCAAAGCCAGCCCGAGCAGCTGCCGTGCAAGACTCATGAATGCTCCTCCCGGCTCAGGCGCCGTGCTCCCGTCATGACCGCTCTCCCCGGCGCAGGCGCTCATCGGCAACGATCGCGCAGGCATAGCCCGCCAGGCGCTGCGCGAGCAGATCGATGTTGCGGGGGCTGTCGATGACCGCTGGCGCCAGTGCCTGGACCTCATCACGACAGCTGAAGGGATGGACCGCCATGGCGACGATCGCCAGGGCCAGGCGCTGCAGGTCACGATCAGCGCGAGCCAGGCCGAGCTCGCGCTGAAGCAGCCGCAGCAGCAGTTCGAATTGCGGGCGCACCTCGCGTTCGAGGACCTCCTGCCAGACCCCGGTGGGCTCGAAGTACTCACGGTAATGCAGGCGCGCCATGGCCGCTGCCTGCGGGCCTGCCTTGAGCGGCTCCAGGAAGCCGCGATAGAACGCGACGATCGCCTCGCGAAACCCCATCGCATCGAGCGGCATCGCGCTGCCGGGCAGCTGATCGCGCATCGAGGCGCTGAAAATCTCGCGGTAGAGCGCCGCCTTGTCGCCGAAGTGATAGCTGATCGCCGCCACATTCACGCCAGCCGCACGCGCGAGCTCACGCACCGAAGTGGCCCGGAAGCCCTTGTCGGCGAACAGGTCAAGGCCGGCGGCGAGCAGGCGCTGGCGGGCGTTGCCAGGCGGGGGCTCGTCGGCCGGCCTGGCCGCGCGCCCGGGGGCGGAGCGCAGAGATGTGCGGGAATCGGGCATGACAGTCCGGCACCCGAAACGGTGCCAGACCGAACTCTATCCCGAAAAAACGCTTGTTTGAATTCAAACAAGCGTTTGGATGAGGGCTTTCAGCCGACTGTCTCGCGGGCGATGATTTCGCGCTGGATCTCGGAGGTGCCGCCAAAGATGGTGTACGCCCGTGCGTTCAGGTAGCCGGCGAGCACCGGCCGGGCGTCATCGGCAAGCGGCCCTTCCTCGGCCAGGTGCAGCGGCCGGATGTCCTCCCAGACCAGGGCCTCGGGCCCGAGCAGCCGCACACCCAGACGCGTGATCGACTGGTGGATTTCGCTCCAGCGCAGCTTGAGCAGCGAGGACACGCTGCCCGGGTTCTGTCCGAGGCGCAGGCTGGACATCACCCGCAGCTCGGTCATCTCGAGCGCGCGGATGTCGACCTCGATGGCCGACAGTGCGATCGACAGGTCGGGGTCGTCGAGTGCCCCCTCGGGAATCACCCGCTCGAGGCGTTCGAGCGCGGCCCGCAGACGACCGGCGGAAATCGCCCCGCCGCGTTCGAACTCGAGCAGGTACTTGGCGATGGTCCAGCCCTGCCCTTCCTCGCCGACGCGGCAGGAAACCGGCACCCGCACATCGTCGAAGAACACCTGGTTGACTTCATGGTCGCCGCTGGCGCTGCGGATCGGACGCACCGTGATCCCGGGGCTGGCCATGTCGATCAGCAGGAAGCTGATGCCCTCCTGCTTTCGAGCGCCGGTCTCGCCGGTGCGCACGAGCGCGAACATGCGGTTGGCGAGGTGCGCATGGGTCGTCCAGATCTTGCTGCCGTTGACCACATAGTGGTCGCCGTCGCGCACCGCGCGGGTCTTGAGCGAGGCCAGATCGGAACCCGAGCCCGGCTCGGAGTAGCCCTGGCACCAGTAGTCATCGCCGGCAAGAATCCGCGGCAGATAGTGCGCCTTCTGCTCGGGCGTGCCGAAGTGCATGATCACCGGCCCGGCCATGCGCAGGCCCAGGGGCGAAAGACCCGGCGCGCCGGCCACCGCGCACTCGGTCTCGAAGACCCAGCGCCGGGCCAGCGACCAGCCGGTGCCGCCATGCTCCTGGGGCCAGGCCGGCGCCACCCAGCCGCGCTGGTGGAGCTTGCGGTGCCAGCGCAGGCCGATGTCCTTGTCGGAGAACACCGAGGTGTTCAGGCGGGCGGCCCGCACCAGATCGGGGTCGAGCTCCTGCAGCAGGAAGGTGCGGACCTCATCGCGGAAAGCGTCCAGGCCGGGTTCGTCGAAGGGCAGCGGCTCCACCTCGCCGGGCAGCGCCCGGCCGGCGGCGAGATCGGCTCGTACCTGCGCACGCAGGACCGCATGCCGACGCAGCTGGCTCTCGGCCCCTCCATGCACCGCATCGATCGCCAGCAGGCGACGCAGGTAGCGGCCCATGTTCAGCTCCTCGGTGACGCCCATGCCGCCGTGCAGCTGGATGGCATCCTCGGCCACCTTGCGGGCGGCCGCAGCGACCTTGGCCCGGGCGATGGCCGCGGCCAGTGCCCGGCCGGCCGCATCGCCCTCGCGCTCGGCGCGCTCCAGGCGATCGATGCTGCCGAGGGTGAGCGAGCGTGATTCCTCGACCGCCACGGCCATGTCGGCCATCCGGTGGCGCAGGACCTGATTGGCCGACAGCGGCTTGCCGAACTGCTCCCGGGTGCGGGTGTAGGCCACGGTGGCCTGCAGCATGACCTGCATGGCGCCAACCGCCTCGGCGCAGGCCGCCACCGCGGCCCGGTCACGCGCCCGCGCCAGAGCGACCGCGACGTCACCCGGCAGCCGGGACTCGTCCTCGAGGGTGGCGCCCTCGAAACGCAGCGCGCAGGCGCCCAGGCCATCGACGCTGGCCATGGCCGTTACCTTCAGCCCGGCGCTGCCGCGCGGCACCAGGAAGAGCTGAAGCTGACCGTCGGGATCGGCCGCGCCGACCAGCCAGGCATCGGCCGCGTCACCCGCCGGCACCACCCGGTGCTCGCCCGAAAGCTTCCAGCCCTGCCCCACACGCCGCGCATGCACGGCAGGCGCATCGCCTTGCGGCCCGGAGAGCGCCGGCACCAGCAGGGCAGACCCATCACCGAGCGCGGGCAGCCAGCGGCCGCGCTGCACCTGGCTGCCGGCGCTCGCGAGCACGTCGGCGGCGATCAGCACGGCTGGCAGATAGGGCGTGGCAATGGGCCCCGCGCCCAGGGCCTCGCAGAGCACACAGGCATCGGCCAGACCCTGGCCGAGACCGTCCTGCTCGACGGGCAAGGTCATGCCCAGCCAGCCGAAGCCGGCCATGGCCTGCCAGCGCTCCTTCCAGCCGGCACCCGATGCCGTCGAGATCTGGTCACTGACCCAGCGGTTGGCGCTGTCGCGCAGCAGGATCTGTTCGTCGGTGAGCTGAAAGTTCATCGCGTTCTCTCTGCAGGAATGGACGGGCCGCGCGGGCCGCGTGAATGAACGAAGGGAGGTCGAGCCTTGAAGCGCCAACCCGCCGCCCTCATCTCGGCAACTCTACCGTGGACATCCACCCGAGGCCGTCATGAAGGATTCCAAGACCGCGCGCCGCACCGCGCAGCCCACCGCTCTGGCCGTTCTGGCGCATCTGCTGGAACGCCTGGAGCGTTCGCCCACACCGATCGACCCCCACCAGTACCGGGATGTGGCCAGGCGCCTTTCGGTGGCCATGCTCGCCGAGCCTGACCCGGCAGCGCTGGAGGCGGTGCTCGGCAGGCTGCCGGCCGCCGCCGAACTCTGGGAAAACCTGCAGTACGCGCATGCCGGCCTCTGCCGTCAGGATCTGGACAGCGCGCTGGCCGCGGAGGCCAGGGCGCGCCAGGCGATCACGGCCGCCCGCGGCAGCCCTGCACGCTGAGCGGCCGGCGGTCACTGCGGCCGGGCGCACCCGAGGGGCGCGCCCGGCGATCACGCCTACTTG
>NZ_CEXFHW010000215.1:0-5725 GCF_982640115.1 Quisquiliibacterium sp.
CCCAAACCCCTCGATCTGGTCAACAGGGCGACCAATGCCAGCCGGGCCCCCGCTTCGCCGCAGGGGAATGTGCCAGGCGTCACGCCCACCGATCAGGTCAGGCTGTCGGCCACCACCCAGAGCCTGGTGGGCACCGACAGCGCCGAACCCGTCGACTCCGCCAAGGTGGAAGAAGTCCGCTCGGCCATCCAGGAAGGCCGCTTCCATGTGAACGCGCAGGTGGTTGCCGACAAGATGATCTCCGCGGCTTCCGAACTGCTCGAGACCATCAGCGTCGGAGGCGCTGGCCGATGAGCCCGGGTCAGCCGCTGCGAACCGCTGGCAGCGCCCAGATGGCGCTCGATGCGGTCGCCAGCGCGCTTGACGCGCAGCAGACGGCCATCGCCCAGGGCGACGCCGCCGGCATTGAAGCCGCCAGCACGCGTCTGTCAACGGCGCTCGGCGCCCTGGCAGCGCTCGGTGCGCTGCGAGACCCCACTGCCAAGGCGCGGCTTGCCCGCCTGCGCCGCCACCTCTCGGCCAACGCCGAACTGCTCGCGCGTGCGCGCGGCATCAACCAACGGGGCGTGACCGCCCTGTTCGGGCCCTCGGCCACCTATGGTGCGGGCGGCAATGCCGCCGTCGACACGCCCAGCCGCTCGCTGCGCCTGGCCTGAACCGCTGCAAGCCCTTCCCGGCAGCCCGACCGGGCGCCGCGCGCCCCCCGCTGTTCAACGGATGCTGCGCAACTCGCTGGCACAGACCAGCATGCGATCGATGGCCTCCTGAAGGGCTTCGAGCGCCCGGATCGCCGCAGGCTCCTGCGTCGGGTCGGGCTTCCCCTCTTCCGGGTCGGTCGCGAGATGAGACTCGAATCGTCGCGAGGTATCGGCAATCTGCCGGCAACCCGCTTCAACCTGATGGGACAGGTCGGTGACCGCGCGGGCCATCAGGCCAAGACTGCCGCCCGCGGGTTCCTGACGCGCGGCCTCGACCGACAGGTTGAAAGCGAGCAGGCGGGTCTGGAGGGCGACCTCGGCCATGGCCTGAGCGGCATCGGCAATGCGGGTGAGGGCATCGAGCACTCCCGCTGTGCGATCGCCCTGGGCCGCCACGCGCGACATCGCCAGAGCCGCCAGACGCCGCGACAGCACGCCGGCATCGAAGATCTCGGCACCGAGGGCGGCGATCCGCACCGGTGACGGGGTTCGGTGCCCGGGAGAATCGGCCATCATGCCGGCGCGGCCAGCGGCATTCAGGCCCAGGAGCGCAGCCGTGCACGCAATCGGGCAACCGCCTGGCTGTGCAGCTGCGAGACCCGCGACTCGGTCACCCCGAGCACCGCGCCGATCTCCTTCAGGTTCATGTCCTGCTCGTAGTACATGCCCATGACCTGCTTCTCACGCTCGGGCAGCCCCTCGATACCGGCCACCAGCGCGGCCCGGAAGCGCTCATCGCGCAGGCGCGAGACCGGCTCGTCATCGTCGGCGGTCTGGTGGCGATCCAGGAAGCCCTCTTCGGAATCCTCGGAACCCATCTCGTCGAGATAGATCAGCTGTGATCCTCGGGCTTCGGTGAGCATCACATGGTAATCCGCAATAGAAAGCCCCATCTCGGCGGCGATCTCGAGGTCGGTGGGCGGGCGTTTGAGCCGCTGCTCGAGCCGCTGCACCGAGGACTCGATGGTGCGCTGATTGCGGCGGACCGAGCGGGGCATCCAGTCGGTGCCACGCAGCTCGTCGAGCATGGCTCCGCGCACGCGCTGCATGGCGAAGGTCTCGAACTGGGCACCCTGGTTGGCCTGATAGCGCGACAAGGCATCGAACAGCCCGATCATGCCGGCCTGGACCAGGTCATCGAGCTCGACATTGGCGGGCAGCCTGGCGATCAGCTGGGCCGCGATGCGGCGCACCAGCGGACCATACTGACCGATGGCCGCGTTGCGATCGAGAGTCCCGCGGGCGGTGTACATGCAGCCGGCTCCCGCTCAGTGAACCGCGCAGGCCGAGGGCGCAAACGCGGGGAGCAGCCACTCCCCGGCGGTGCTCGCGATGCCCTCGAAGGCTCGCGCGGCCGGCCCCTGGGCGGCCATGGCGAAGACGCTGGCACGCGAGCGCGCGGCCAGATCGAGGCCGGGGTCGCCGGCGACCGCACCGCCGAACATCACGGCGGCATCGAGATAGCGCGCCGAGACCGCCGCCAGACGCCGGTGGAGTTCCCGTGCCTCGCGCTCGGAGGCCACCCCGTCGAAGACCACCCGGAACCGGGTCAGCGAAAAGGTGCGGACCAGCGCCTTGAGCCAGGCATAGGTCAGGGCCAGATCGGCGTCGGCCGGGCCGCACAACAGGGCGGTCTCGGTGGTTCGGGAGGGCATGAGACTTCCGAGCAGGGCGGCGGGCGCGTGGAACACAGCCACATCATAGCTTTCCCGGAGCGAGGCCACCGCACTGAAGACCGCTTCGGCCGCCAGGGGATCGGCGCAAAGAGCCCCGAGGCCTCGCGATGCGGGCAGTACCGGCACACCTTCCGCGCTGCGGCACAGCACCTGGGCCACGCGACAGCGCCCCTCGATCAGGTCATCGAGCTCGAAGCGCGGTTCCAGGCCGACCAGCGCCGAGACCCCGGCCGGATGGGCATCGATGACCACCGGCCGCGAGCCCGTCCGTGCGAGCGCCGCGGTCAGATTCAGCGCGAAGACCGCGCTGCTGCCCGGGCGGGTGTCGGCCACGACCGGCAGCAGCCGCAGCCGGCGCGGGTTGAACAGCCGACGCAGGCCGCTGGCCTGATCGAGCGTGGACTCAAACATCGGCCCTGCGACCCGCGGGCTGGCGACGCGCGGCGCTGGTGGAGGCGAACATCATGCCGAGCATCTGCTCGTCCATCTCGAAGGTGGGCGTGCTTTGCGCCGCGAGCGCGCGCTCGACCAGCGCACGCGGGTCGGCCCAGTGCCAGTCCTCGGGCACCCGCTGACCGTCGGCGATGCCGAGCACCCGCATCTTGTGCCGCACCGCGCAGTCCAGCGCCGCCGCGGGCCGCACGGCCTCGTCCATCTTGGAGATGATCAGCCCCGCCGACTGGTGTCCGCGATACGCCTGGACGACCTCTTCCATGGTCTCCACCTGCGTGGCCGCGTTGACCACCAGCAGCCGGCTGACCGACTGGCCATCGAGCGAATCGAGCATGTCGTCGACACGCTCGTCGCGCTGGCTGATGCCAGCGGTGTCGATCAGCACCAGCTTCTTGCTCTGATAGAGCTGCAGGAAGTCGTTGAGCGAGGGCGCATCGTGGGCGACGTGCACTGGCACGCCCAGCATCCGGCCGAAGCTGCGAAGCTGGTCCTGGCCGCCGATCCGGTAGGCATCAACGGTGATCAGGCCGATCGACTGGGTGCCGTGACGCAGCGCGAAGCGGGCGGCGATCTTGGCAGTGGAAGTGGTCTTGCCCACGCCGGTGGGCCCCACCAGCGCGAAAACCCCGCCGCCTTCGATGAGCGAACCCGACGGGTCGCAGCGCAGGTTGCGCACCAGCGCCTTGCGCAGCCAGCTCGCGGCCTGGGTGTCGTCGCACCCCTCGGGCAGCCGGTCGACCAGCGCGCGTGCCAGGGCCGGCGAAAAACCGGCCACCAGAAGCGACTTCAGCAGCCGGTTGCGCACCGGCTGCCGGCGGGTGGACTCGAACCAGGACAGGGACTCGAGCGGGCCGGCGATGAATTCCTTCATCTGGCGAAGCTCGGCCATGACCGATTGCTGGATCGACTCGGTGATCGATTCGCGGGCGTCGCCCAGGGCATCGGCAAGCACGGCGGGGGAGATGTCGGCGGGCGCAGGCCTGGCGAGGTGCGCCGGGCGCGCCATGGCGGCCGCAGGCGCCGGGGCCGGGGCCGCCGGTGCCAGAGGAGCCGCCACCGGCGCGGGCCGAGCCGCCGGCCTGGGCGTGACCCGCGCTGCCGACGCGCGGCTGTCACTGTCGGCAAGCGCAGTCGCTTGGGCGCGGCGGGTCGGGCGAGCGGCCGCCCCGCCCATCGTGAGCGTCGCAGGGTCGCCCTCCAGGCCGGTCGCCATCGAGCCCTCGCCCGAGGGCGCGCCCTCGGCGATGCGGCGCGCCAGCCGGTCGCGCACATACTGCTGGAACGAGAGGGTGTTCATCTCGGGCACGCCGGCTTCGGTAAGACCGCCCTCGCCCGCCGTCGGCGCTGCGCCTGCCGGCGCGCTTGCCGGGCGGACCGGGAGACGCAGCTGGTCGCCCTCGTGAATGCCGCGGCCGGTGTCGGCCATTGCGAGGATCTCCACCCCGCCATCGACCGGCTGATTCTTGAGAACGATCGCATCAGGGCCCAGCCGCTCACGGACCTTGGCGAGGGCTTCCTTGTTGGTCTTGCCGAAAAAGCGTGTGACGTTCACTTGTTCTCTCCGATGATGCGACCGATCCGGATCGACTGGGTCTCCGGAATCTCAGCGTGACCCAGCACCCGTAGCCGGGGCACGCCTTTCTTGAGCAGTTTCGCGAGTGGGGCCCTGATCCGGTCGGGCACCAGCAGACAGGCGGGTATCCCCGCGTCCTCCTGGCCCTGGGCGGCATCAGCAGCGCTGCGCAGCACGAAATCGGCCACGCCGGGTTCGAGCCCGGCAGTGGCGCCAGGCCCGAGCGCCTGCGCCAGAAGGTTCTCCAGACCGGGTTCGAAGGCCAGCACCGACAGCTCGCGAACGGGCCCGAAGATCTGCTGGACGATCGACGGTGCCAGCGCGATGCGCACCTCTCGGGTGAGTTCGTCCGGGTCCTGGGTCCGAACCGCATGCTCGGCCAGCGCCTCCAGGATGCCGCGCAGATCGCGCACGTTCACCGCCTCTTCGAGGAGGTTCTGCAGCACCCGCTGGAACACCGACACCGGGATCAGCTTGGGTACCACCTCCTCCCCCAGCCGGGGCGTGTACTTCGCGAGGTGGTCCAGAAGCTGCTGCGCCTCGGCACGGCCCATCAGGCGTGCCGCATGCACCTGCATCAGGTGATGGAGGTGGGTGGCGATCACAGTCGGACAATCAACCACGGTGAAGCCCGCGCCCATGGCCAGGTCGCGCGACTTTTCCTCGATCCAGGTCGCCGCCAGGCCGAAGGCCGGATCCATCGTCCGCGTGCCCGGCAGGGCCAGGGTGAGATGGCCGGGATTGATCGCCATCAGCATGCCCGGCAAGGCCTCGCCCTCGCCCACCATGACGCCCTTGAGCATCACCCGGTAGGCACCCGGCCGCAGCTCGAGGTTGTCGCGAATGTGCACGGCGGGTGGCAGGAAGCCCACCTCCCCGGCAAATTTCTTGCGCACGCCCTTGATGCGACCGAGCAGATCACCGCCCTGATCCTTGTCAACCAGCGTGATGAGTCGATAGCCCACCTCGAGACCGAGCTGGTCGACCGGCGCCACATCATCCCAGCTGGCTTCGTTGGAAACGGTGGGCGCCACCTCGGCGGTGGGCGCCGCAGCCCGACGACGATCGCGCTCGCCAAGCCACCACGCGCCATAACCGAAGGCCGCGGCCAGCAGCAGGAACGAGAAGTGCGGCATGCCGGGAACCAACCCGAGCAGCGCGATCACACCCGAGGTGATGCCCAGCGCCCGCGGCATGGCGGTGAGCTGCCGGGTGAGCTGCTCACCGACATCCTCGTCGGTGCCCACGCGCGAGACGATCAAGGCGGCCGCCACCGAGATCACCAGCGACGGGATCTGTGCAACAAGGGCGTCACCAATGGCCAG
>NZ_CEXFHW010000216.1:0-5689 GCF_982640115.1 Quisquiliibacterium sp.
TAGTAGACCCCGACCCCCAGGTTGACCTTGCCGGGCCGGGTGTCGGCGTTGAACGCCTCGGTCAGGCCGAGGATGGGGTCACGGGGCGCAAGTTCGACCGCAGCAAACAGGCTCTGGCTCATCTTTTCAGTCAAGGCGTTGATTTGTCTGGAGAAAAACAGGAGGTAACAAAAGCGGGTGCTTAGTTTTTGTGCACTGCACTAGCTTTTCGAGGGGGGTTCGGGCGATAATGGCGGATTGGCCGAAGGTCCGGGCACAGATCAGGGTACTGGATGTTTACCCATGGGTCTGGTCAGGGTCGGCGGTGCCGGCAGACCCAGTCCTGAACGCAGCGCGGTTCAGACCGGGAGCCCTGATGAATCAACACTTTACCACGCAGCCTTACCGCCCCCCGAACTGATGGCCGAGCCGGCGCGCAGCGCCCCCCACCTGCTGAGCTTCCCCGGAAGCCCCTTCCAGCTGCACCAGCCGTTTCCCCCGGCCGGTGATCAGCCGCAGGCGATCGACCGCCTGGTGGAGGGCCTGGCCGACGGCCTGAGCTATCAGACCCTGCTCGGGGTCACCGGTTCGGGCAAGACCTACACCATGGCCAATGTGGTCGCCCGCACCGGGCGGCCCACCCTGGTGCTGGCGCCCAACAAGACCCTGGCCGCGCAGCTCTACGCCGAGATGCGCGAGTTCTTCCCGGCCAACGCCGTGGAGTACTTCGTCTCCTACTACGACTACTACCAGCCCGAGGCCTACGTCCCGCAGCGCGACCTGTTCATCGAGAAGGACTCGTCCATCAACGAGCACATCGAGCAGATGCGCCTGTCGGCCACCAAGTCGCTGCTCGAGCGCCGCGACACCATCATCGTGGCCACGGTCTCGTGCATCTACGGCATCGGCAACCCCGCTGACTACCACGCCATGATCCTCGTGCTGCGGGTGCGCGATCGCCTCTCGCAGCGCGACATCCTGCAGCGGCTGGTGGCCATGCAGTACGCGCGCAACGACACCGACTTCACCCGCGGCACCTTCCGCGTGCGCGGCGACACCATCGACATCTTCCCGGCCGAGCATGCCGAACTCGCGGTGCGGGTCGAGCTCTTCGACGACGAGATCGAGAGCATCCAGCTCTTCGATCCGCTCACCGGCCGGGTGCGCCAGAAGATTCCGCGCTTCACGGTGTACCCCTCGTCGCACTATGTGACGCCGCGCGCCACGGTCATGCGCGCCATCGACACCATCCGCGAGGAGCTCGCCGAGCGCCTGAAGTGGCTCTACGAGCAGGGCAAGCTCGTCGAGGCGCAGCGCCTGGAGCAGCGCACCCGCTTCGACATCGAGATGCTTCAGGAGCTCGGCTTCTGCAAGGGCATCGAGAACTACACCCGGCACTTCTCGGGCGCGCGTCCCGGTGATCCGCCTCCCACCCTGGTCGACTACCTGCCGTCCGATGCGCTCATGATCATCGACGAGAGCCATGTCACCATCGGCCAGCTCGGGGGCATGTTCCGGGGCGACCGTTCCCGCAAGGAGACCCTCGTCGAGTACGGCTTCCGGCTTCCCTCGGCGCTCGACAACCGGCCGCTGCGCTTCGAGGAATTCGAGGGCAAGGTGCGCCAGTGCATCTTCGTGTCGGCCACGCCGGCCGACTACGAAGGGCGGCAGTCCGGCCAGGTGGTCGAGCAGGTGGTGCGGCCCACCGGCCTCATCGATCCCGAGGTCCAGGTGCGTCCGGCCACCAGCCAGGTCGACGATGTGCTCTCCGAGATCAACCTGCGGGTGGCCGCCGGCGAGCGGGTGCTGGTCACCACGCTCACCAAGCGCATGTCCGAGGACCTCACCGATTACCTCGGCGAGCACGGCGTGCGGGTGCGCTACCTGCACTCCGACATCGACACCGTCGAGCGGGTCGAGATCATCCGCGATCTGCGCCTGGGCGTGTTCGATGTGCTGGTGGGCATCAACCTGCTGCGAGAAGGTCTCGACATTCCCGAGGTCTCGCTGGTGGCCATTCTCGATGCCGACAAGGAAGGCTTCCTGCGTTCCGAGCGCAGCCTCATCCAGACCATCGGCCGCGCGGCGCGCAACCTCAATGGCAGCGCCATCCTCTATGCCGACCGCGTCACCGAGTCGATGGAACGCGCCATGGGTGAGACCCGTCGGCGGCGCGAGCGGCAGGTCGCCTTCAACCAGCAGCACGGCATCGTGCCGCGCGGCGTGGTCAAGCAGGTGCGCGAACTCATCGACGGCGTCTTCGACCCGCAGCAGGCTCGCGATCAGGCCGTGGTCATCCAGGATCAGGTCCGCTACGACACCCTCGGCGAGAAGGCCGCCGCCAAGGAGATCAAGCGTCTCGAGAAGCTCATGCTCGAGCACGCCCGCAACCTCGAATTCGAGCAGGCCGCGCGTGTGCGCGACCGGCTTGCCACGCTCAAGCAGCAGGTGTTCGGCGCTGTCGGCGGTGCCGACCTCGCGCCATTGCCGCCCAAGGCCGCCTAGCGCGCCCGAGCCTGCCAACCCATACCACTCCCATTCAATTTCTTCTTCGGAAACTCACATGGCTAAGAAGGAACCGATCTCGCTGGCAATGAACACCCGGGTGCTGTTCGTCTGCATGGGCAACATCTGCCGCTCCCCCATGGCCGAGGGCGTGTTCCGGCAGATGGTGCGTCAGGCCGGTCTCGAGGATGTGGTCAAGGTCTCCTCGGCGGGCACCCATGGCTTTCACGCCGGTGAAGCCCCCGACAAGCGTGCGCAGGCGGTCACTGCCAAGCGCGGCGTGGACATTTCGGGCTTGCGCGCCCGCAGCGTGCTCGAGAAGGACTTCGACGAGCACGATCTCATCCTCGCCATGGACTGGGACAACCTCTCGGCCCTGCAGCAGCTCGCGCCCAAGCGTGCCCACCACAAGCTGCAGCTGCTGATGCGCTTTGCCACCGAGCACGAGACGGCAACCATCGCCGATCCGTACTACGGCAACGCCCAGGGTTTCGAGCCCGTGCTCGACTGCATCGAGGACGCTTGCGCCGGCCTGCTCGAGCTCGCCAAGCGCCGGGCCACCCAGGTGGCCGCTGCCTGAGCGGCCCGCGGAATCGATCCGCCCCGTGCCCTGATCGGGCCGGGGCGCGCCGGCTGAGGCCGGCCCTGGTGTCCAGCCTGTGCCGCTCCGGGGGCCAGGGTGAGCACCTGCGCTCCCATCGTGCACGTACGGTGTCGTCGTTGACCGGTGAGCAGGCCACGCCCAGTGAATTCGCGCGTGCCCGGTCCGTCGCAAAATGACTACAGAGTTCTCTGGGGCCCGCAGAGGGATTACTTGATCAGCCTGATCGGGATATACTGTCCTCGTCTTGTCTAGGACAAACCAACCCTCTACCCATCCCGGATTCTTGACAGATTTACTCGGATAAAGGTAGAGTCCACCCGTCACACAGGCCGTCTCACAAGGGAATCGCCATGCGTCTGACCACCAAGGGCCGCTTTGCCGTCACAGCCATGATCGATCTGGCCATGCGCCAGCATCAGGGTCCCGTCACGTTGGCCGGCATCAGCCAGCGCCAGAAGATCTCGCTGTCCTATCTCGAGCAGCTCTTCGGCAAACTGCGGCGTCATGAACTGGTCGAAAGCACCCGTGGCCCCGGTGGCGGCTACACCCTGGCCCGCAGTGCCAAGGATGTCACCGTGGCGGACATCATCTTCGCGGTCGACGAGCCCATTGACGCCACCCAGTGCGGCGGCAAGGAAAACTGCGTGGAAGACGGCCAGTGCATGACCCATGAGCTCTGGTCCAACCTGAACAAGAAGATCGTCGAGTTCCTCGACTCGGTGACGCTCGCCAACATGGTCGAGCAGCAACGCTCGCGCGAAACCCGCCAGGCGCCGCGCCAGATCTCGGTGCTGCGTGAGCATCGTGCAGCCCTGGAGTTCCCCACCTCCACGCTGCAACCCATCCGCGTCGACGGCACCCGCCTGACCAACACCTGAGCGGTTGCGCGCGCCTTTCCCGGAGAGCCCTGTGATCCACCTGCCTATCTACCTCGACTACTCGGCCACCACCCCGGTCGATCCCCGGGTGGTGGACAAGATGCTGCCCTACCTGCGCGAAGACTTCGGCAACCCCGCGTCGCGCAGCCACGCCTACGGCTGGGCAGCCGAGAAGGCGGTTGAAGAGGCACGCGAGGCGGTCGCCGAGCTCGTCAACTGCGATGCCCGCGAGATCGTCTGGACCTCCGGCGCCACCGAGTCCATCAACCTGGCACTCAAGGGCGCCGCGCAGTTCTACAAGGATCGCGGCCGCCACCTCATCACCGTCAAGACCGAGCACAAGGCCACGCTTGACACCATGCGCGAGCTCGAGCGCCAGGGTTTCGAGGTCACCTACCTCGATGTCCTCGAGAACGGCCTGATCGACATGGCCGCGTTTCAGGCGGCGCTGCGCCCGGACACCATCCTGGTGTCGGTGATGTTCGTGAACAACGAGATCGGCGTCATCCAGGATATCGCGGCCATCGGCGAGATCACCCGGGCCCGCGGCATCGTGCTGCACGTGGATTCCGCCCAGGCTACGGGCAAGCTGCCGATCGATCTGGCTGCGCTGAAGGTCGATCTCATGTCCTTCTCGGCCCACAAGACCTACGGCCCCAAGGGTATGGGCGCGCTGTTCGTGCGGCGCAAGCCGCGGGTGCGCATCGAGGCGCAGATCCATGGCGGCGGGCACGAGCGCGGCTTTCGCTCCGGCACGCTCGCCACGCACCAGATCGTGGGCATGGGCGAGGCCTTCCGGATCGCCCGGCTCGAGATGCACACCGAGAACGAGCGCATCCGCATGCTGCGCGATCGCCTTTTCGCGGGCCTGTCCACCATGGACGAGGTCTTCGTCAACGGCGACATGGAGCGCCGGGTGCCGCACAACCTCAACATGAGCTTCAACTATGTCGAGGGCGAGTCCATGATCATGGCGATCAAGGACCTGGCGGTGTCCAGCGGCTCGGCCTGCACCTCGGCCAGCCTGGAGCCCTCCTATGTGCTGCGCGCCCTGGGTCGCAGCGACGAACTCGCCCACAGCTCCATCCGCTTTTCCATCGGCCGTTTCACCACCGAGCAGGAGATCGATCAGGCCGTGGCCCTGATCACCAGCAAGGTGGGCAAGCTGCGCGAGATGTCGCCGCTCTGGGAGATGGTCCAGGAAGGCATCGACCTGAACACCGTCAAGTGGGCGGCGCACTGATTTCCCTCTTTCCCCGGCGGCAGGCCTCGAGCCGAACCGCCTCTGGCTGCACGGAGCACTGAACATGGCATACAGCGAAAAGGTCATCGATCACTACGAGAACCCGCGCAATGTGGGCGCGTTCGACAAGGACGACGACAGCGTGGGCACCGGTATGGTCTGCGCCCCGGCCTGCGGCGATGTGATGAAGCTGCAGATCAAGGTGAACGACGAGGGCGTCATCGAGGACGCGCGCTTCAAGACCTACGGCTGCGGTTCGGCGATCGCCTCGAGCTCGCTGGTCACCGAGTGGGTCAAGGGCAAGACCCTCGACCAGGCGATGGCCATCCGCAACACCGAGATCGCCGCCGAGCTGGCCCTGCCGCCGGTGAAGATCCATTGCTCCATCCTGGCCGAAGACGCCATCAAGGCCGCAGTGGAAGACTACAAGGCCAAGTCGCAGACCGCGTCGCACTGAACGGCGCCGTACCATGGCCGTTA
>NZ_CEXFHW010000217.1:0-5677 GCF_982640115.1 Quisquiliibacterium sp.
GCCGGATCCGCCGGTTTTTCATCCATGAAAGCGACACCTCAATGAGACAAACCCTCCGAGTGTAAGCCGAGGTGGCGCCGGACGCGCGCCGCCGGTCGACGGACGGTGGCGGCTACCGGACTTGTCGGGGCGCGCGAGCCGACCCCGGGGGCCGGCATCACCACGCGGCCGCCCTCAGGCCACTCAGACCTCCAGCCACTCCTTGCGCACGCCGGCGTTGGCGTTCAGGGCAGCGGTATCGCCTTCGAACACGATCCGGCCGTGACCCATGACATAGAGCCGCGAGGAGATCCGCAGCGCGATGGTGAGCTTCTGCTCCACCAGCAGGATGGCCACGCCACGGCGGGCGATCTCGTCGAGCAGCGTGCCCACCTGCTCCACCAGCTTGGGCGCAAGGCCCTCGGTGGGCTCGTCGATGATGACCAGATCAGGGTCACCCATGAGGGTGCGGCACATGGTGAGCATCTGCTGCTCGCCGCCGGAGAGCACCCCCGCCGGGTTGTGGCGCCGCCGGTCGAGGTTGGGAAAGAGGCGGTAGACATCGTCGAAGGTCCAGCGCCCGAAGCG
The DNA here is from genome assembly GCF_982640115.1 of Quisquiliibacterium sp. Classification (NCBI taxonomy): domain Bacteria; kingdom Pseudomonadati; phylum Pseudomonadota; class Betaproteobacteria; order Burkholderiales; family Burkholderiaceae; genus Quisquiliibacterium; species Quisquiliibacterium sp. The sequence goes on from NZ_CEXFHW010000217.1 coordinate 568, forward strand.
GCCGGCCTTCTTCATGCCGAGCTCCAGGTTCTGCTGCACCGACAGCGTGGGGAACACCTGCCGGTCCTCGGGCACATAGCCGATGCCGGCGTGAGCGATCTGCTCGGGACGCAGGCCCGCGATCGGCTGGCCCTTGAAGCGGATCTCGCCCTGCGGGGCGACCAGACCCATGATCGCCTTGCAGGTGGTGGAGCGGCCCACCCCGTTGCGCCCGAGCAGGCTGACGATCTCGCCCTGCGAGACCGTCAGGTCCACCCCCTGCAGGATGTGGCTCTTGCCGTAGTAGGCGTGGAGATCGCGGACTTCGAGCATCATGCGGCCTCGGTTCCGAGGTAGGCTTCCTGGACGGCCTTGTCGGCCCGGATGTTCTGCGGCACATCGCTGGCGATGACCTCGCCGTACACCACCACCGACACCACATCGGCCAGGCCGAACACCACGCTCATGTCGTGCTCCACCATGAGCAGGGTCTTGCCCTCGCTCACCGAGCGGATCAGCTCCACCGCATAGTCGGTCTCGCTGTGGCTCATGCCGGCGGTGGGCTCGTCGAGCAGGATGACCTCGGCACCGCCCGCAATGGTGATGCCGATCTCGAGCGAGCGCTGCTCGGCATACGAGAGCAGGCCCGCCACCAGGTCGCGCCGCGCCTTGAGGTTCAGGCGCTCGAGAAGCGCCTCGCTGGCCTCGTTGAGCGCCTTCTGCCGGCCCAGCAGATGCCATGACGAGTACTTGTAGCCGCGCGCCCAGAGCAGCCCGCAGCGGATGTTCTCGAACACCGTCATGCGCGGGAAGATCGAGGTGATCTGGAAGCTGCGCGACAGGCCGCGCCGGTTGATCTCGTGGGGGGGCAGCTGGTCGATGCGCTGGCCGTTGAGCGAGATGGTTCCGGAGGTGACCGGGAAGCGGCCGCTGATCAGGTTGAACAGCGTGGTCTTGCCGGCACCGTTCGGACCGATCACGGCGTGGCGTTGGCCCTTGGGAATGCTGAGGTTGACGCCGCGGATGATCTCGGTCTGGCCGAAGCTCTTGCGGACATCGGTGAGTTCGAGTGCCGCGGTCATCGCGCACCTCCGGCAGCCAGCTTGGCCTGCTCGATGAGTTCATTCCAGCGGGCCATGAAGCGGCGGCCCTCCCAGCGCAGCCACAGGCCACCGAGCACCAGCGCCGCGGCGGCCACCAGCCAGGGCTGGGCGCCGCCGGTGGCAACGGCCATGCCGCCCACCTTGAACTGCTTGCCCTGGGCCGCGCCGATGGTGGTGAACGAGGTGAGCTCGACCAGCAGCACGAAGCCGAAGAGCGTGAGCAGGACCGCCGGCAGCAGGCGAAGGTAGGGCAGCACCAGCTGCCCGAGCTGGCCCGACCGCGCGATCGGCCGATGCTCGGCCACGATGCCGACGATGCCGCCGGGGGCGTACATCACCATCACGATGAACAGCACGCCCACATAGAGCAGCCAGGCGTTCGACAGCAGGCTGACGCCGCTTTGCAGCAGCACCACCAGGATGGCGCCGATCACCGGCCCGAAGAAGCCGCCCACCCCGCCGATGTAGCTGGCCAGCAGCGCGGTGGTGGACTTGGCCGCACCCACCGAGTCGAAGGTGACGATCTCGTAGAGGATCGCGTAGAGAGCGCCCGGAATACCCGCGAAGAAGCCCGAGATGGCGAACTGGTAAAAGCGGATGCGCTGCGGGTCGTAGCCCACGAACTGCGCGCGCTCGAAGTTGTCGCGCTGGGCATTGGCCATGCGACCGAGCGGGGTCTGGGTGTGGAGCAGCATGAGCGCCGTGGCGATCAGCCCCCAGGCCACCACCAGGTAATAGACCTGCAAGGGCGCGCTGTAGCTGGCGCCCACCAGGCTCGCCTCGATCACGCGATTGGTGGTGATGCCGCCCTCGCCGCCGAAGAACCCCATGAACATCAGCGCTGCCGCAGCCACCAGTTCGCCCAGCCCCATGGTGATCATCGCGAAAGCCGTGGCCCGCTGCTTGGTGGCGAGGTAGCCGAACACGATGCCAAAGCCCAGCCCGGCCAGGCCGCCCACCAGCGGCACGAGTTCCATCGGGAACCAGATGCCGCTCGACTTGATGCCGTTGAGCAGATGGGCCGTGGTGTAGCCGGCCAGACCGAACAGGATGGCATGGCCGAAGGACAGCAGGCCGGCCTGACCCATCTGCATGTTGAACGACAGCGAGAAGATGATCATCAGACCGATCTCGCTGGCCAGGGTGAGCACGAAGCCCGAGTGACGCCCGGTGGACCAATTGTAGAACGCCCAGGGCAGGGCCACGAGCACCAGCAGCGCGATCACCCAGTAGCCGCGCTGCTTGCCGGAGAAGAGCGTGTTCATGTGTCGCGAGTCCCGAGAAGGCCGCGGGGGCGGAACCACAGGATGAGCACCAGCAGCGCGTAGGGCAGCAGCGCGCCGATGCGCGGCAGGGGCACGGTGAGCAACTCGGCAAAGGGCGTGGCGCTGGTCACGGTGAGTCCGAACTGCTTGAGCAGGTCGGCCACCGAGTAGTCGAACACCACCGCGAAGGTCTGGATCAGGCCCATCAGCAGGGAGGCGATGAAGCAGCCCAGCAGCGAGCCCAGGCCGCCGAAAACCACCACCACGAAGACGATCGGGCCCATGGTGAAGGCCATGGACGGCTCGGTGGTCTGGTAGTTGCCGCCAATCACGCCGGCCAGGCCGGCAAGCGCCGCACCGCTGGCGAACACCAGGGTGAACATGCGCGGCACATCATGGCCGAGAGCGCGGGCCATGTCGGGGTGCGTGAGCGAGGCCTGGATGACCAGGCCCACCCGGGTCTTGGTCAGTGCCAGCCAGATCGCACCGAACATCGCCGCGGAGATCAGCAGCATGAAGGCGCGGTAGGCCGGGAACTGCGTGCCGTAGACGCTGAACAGCGGGAAATCGAGCAGGGCCGGCACCCGGTAGGGCACCGGCAGCAGGCCCCAGGTCATCTGCACGCACTTCTCGATGATGAGCGCCAGGCCGAAGGTGAACAGCAACTCGGCCACATGACCGTTGCGGTGCACCCGCCTGAGACCCCACATCTCGATGGCCGCGCCGATCAGCCCGCACAGCACGGGCGCCAGCAGCAGCGCCCACCAGAATCCGATGACCTGACTGATCGTGTACGCGAAGTACGCGCCCAGCATGTAGGCGCTGGCATGAGCGAGATTGAGCACGCCCATCATGCTGAAGATCAGCGTCAGGCCGCTGGCCAGCATGAACAGCAGCATGCCGTACACCAGGCCATTGAGCAGCGAGACCAGGAAGACTTCCACGACACCGCCTCCGTGAAGCGATCGACACCGGCCGCGCCGGCGCGCGCACGCGCGCACGGGCGGTCTGGGCCCGCGCCTCGCAAGGCGGCGCCTTGCGCGGCGGGCGTTGGCCTTGGCCTTACTTCTGGGCCGGCCGCTTCATCTTGCAGGAGGTGGGGTGCTCGAGGTCCTTGGCGAGGATGGTCGCCGCGGTCTTCCAGCCCAGGCCGGTGCCCTCGGAGTCGTACTTGTTGCCCTTGGAGAACACGCCGACGAAGTACTCGGACAGGATCTGGTGATCGTCCTTGCGCATGACGGTGTCGTAGCCGAGGAAGTCCTTGCGGGCCATGCCCTCGAGCGCGAAGGCGATCTTGGTGGCATCGACCGCGCCGGCCTTGTTCACCGCAGCCTGCAGGTACTCGAAGATGGTGCGGAAGCCCGCCGCCGAGAAGTCGAACTTGTGCTTCTCGCGGAAGCCCTTGGTGAAGGCCTCGGCCTCGACATTCTTGATCTCGACCGCATGGTTCTCGCCGAAGGACATGATGGCGTAGACCTTGCCATCACCGGCCGGACCGATCGCGGTGGGGCCGCCGGCCAGGTGCGCATACATGGTGTAGTAGCGCAGGTCGGCGCCGGAATCGAGACCGGCCTTCACCAGCAGGTTCATGTCCGGGCCCCAGTTGCCGGTGAGCAGCGCCTGCGCGCCCGAGGCCTTGATCTTGGTGATGTAGGGGGTGAAGTCCTTGATCTTGCCCAGCGGGATGAGTTCATCACCCACCACCTGCAGGTCGGGCCGCAGCTTGGCCGCGAAGGCCTTCACATCGCGCTGCACCGACTGACCGAAGAGATAGTCCTGGTTGAGCAGGTAGATCTTGGTGATCGACTTGGGCAGCGCCCGGATCATGGTCTCGGCCTTCTGCGCCGCGTTCAGATCGAAGCGGAAGTGCCAGAAGCTGCACTTGTCGTTGGTGAGCTCGGTGGCCACCGCACCGCAGTTGATGTAGACGATGCGGTTGTCGGGGTTGCGGTCGTTGTGCTTTTCGATGCCCTCGATCAGCGCGGCGGCAATGTTCGAGCCGCTGCACTGCATGATGAAGGGCATGTTCTGGTCGGTGGCGTTCTTCAGCGCCAGCAGCGCGTCGCTGGGCTGGGACTTGTTGTCCATGGGCACCAGCTCGAACTTGCGGCCGAGCGCGCCGCCGCGCGCATTGATGAAGTCGATGATGTACTGCATCTGCTTCAGGTTGGCGTCGCCCACCTGCGCGAACGGGCCCGAGAGCGGATCGGTGTAGGCGATCTTGATGGTGGCCTGGGCCTGGGCCGGCGCGCTGGCCAGCGTGGCAGCAAGCCCGAAGACGGCGGCAGCCGCCTGCATGACGAAGCGTTTCATGGTCTCCCCCTGTGCGTTCCGTGTGGAATCTCTTGGTGCCCGTCTGGCGGGCAGATGCCCCCGCTTCTGCCGGGGTCTTGCGGCAAGATAGGCTGCGGCCGAGTCGTCGTGCAAGCGCGCAATCGGTCTCGCAGTCCGCGGCGTTTCGAATGTTGAAAGGCGGCACCGCGAGCAGGTCGGTTAGGCTTGGCATCCCGGCCCACCCTCCCGTGTGCCGTCCACCACCCAGAGTCCACCCTGAGCTCCGTCCCGCCCAGACACGCGGCGCCCGGCCCGCCGGCCGGCCGCGTGCCCGCCACGCCCCGCGCCGCCATCGCCTGGTACTACACCAGCGTGGCTGCCTTCATGGCGCCCTCGGGCATCCAGTCGGTGCTGCTCGCCTATCTGCTCGCCATCGAACTGCAGCAGCCGGCCGAGCGCTTCGGATTCACGCAGATGCTCGGCCAGCTG
>NZ_CEXFHW010000218.1:0-5668 GCF_982640115.1 Quisquiliibacterium sp.
CTGCTCATGCATGACTGCTGCGAATGGCCGGTGGCCTTCCTGGGCGCCCTGCACGCCGGCATCGTGCCGGTGGCGGTGAACACCCTGCTCACCGCCGACGACTATGCCTACATGCTCGCGCACAGCCGCGCGCAGGCGGTGATCGTGTCGGCGGCGCTGCTGCCGGTCCTGGGGCAGGCGATGGCGGCGGCCCCCCACGAGGTGAAGTCGGTGGTGGTTGCCGGCAGCCCCTTCACGCCGGCGCCCGGCCAGGAGGCCATGGCCGATCTGCTCGCGCGCCACGCACCGCAAGCCCGGGCCGCGGCGGTGGGGCCCGACGCGCCGGGCTTCTGGCTGTACTCCTCCGGCTCCACCGGCCGCCCCAAGGGCACGGTGCACAGCCACGGCAACGCCTGGTGGACGGCGCAGCTCTACGGCATCGGCGTGCTGGGGCTGCGCGACGGCGATGTCTGCTTCTCGGCCGCCAAACTCTATTTCGCCTACGGACTGGGCAATGCGCTGACCTTCCCCATGAGCGTGGGCGCCACGGTGGTGCTGATGGCCGAGCGCCCGACCCCGGACGCGGTGTTCCGCCGCTGGCACGACCAGCGCGTGACGGTGTTCTACGGCGCGCCCACCGGCTTTGCCGGCATGCTCGCCTCGACGGCGCTGCCGGCGCGCGAGACCGTGGCGCTGCGGCTGGTGTCCTCGGCCGGCGAGGCGCTGCCCGCCGAGCTCGGCGAGCGCTTCAGCGCCCACTTCGGCGTCGATGTGATCGACGGCATCGGCTCCACCGAGATGCTGCACATCTTCCTGTCGAACCGTCCTGGTGCGGTGCGCTACGGCAGCACCGGCTGGCCGGTGCCCGGCTACCGGATCGAACTGCGCGACGACGAGGGCCGCCCGGTGCCCGATGGCGAGACCGGGGATCTCTACATCGAGGGCCCGAGCGCCGCCCTGATGTACTGGGGCAACCGCGAGAAGTCGCGCGAGACCTTCCAGGGCGCCTGGACCCGCAGCGGCGACAAGTACCTGCGCAACCCCGATGGCAGCTACACCTATGCCGGCCGAAGCGACGACATGCTCAAGGTGAGCGGCATCTATGTCTCGCCCTTCGAGGTGGAAGCCACCCTCGTGCAGCACCCCGCGGTGCTGGAATCGGCCGTGATCGGCGTGACCGACGGCGACGGACTCACCCGTGCCAAGGCGTTCGTGGTGCTCAAACCCGGCGCCAGCGTCAGCGACGAGACCCTCAAGGCCTTCGTCAAGGAGCGGCTCGCGCCCTACAAGTATCCGAGGCTGATCGAGTTCCTCGACGAACTGCCCAAGACCGCCACCGGCAAGATCCAGCGCTTCCGGCTGCGCGAGCGTGAAGCCGCCCGCAGCGCCTGAGGAAGCACCGACGGCGCGCTGCGCCGACCCGTTCCGCCAGGGCCGCGGTTCAGGGGCTGATCAGTCCAGCCGGATGCCGGCGCTGCGGATCAGCTTGCCGTACTGCGCGATCTCGCTGCGGATGAATTCGCCGAAGACCGCCCTCGGCCCCACTGCCGGCAGCAGCCCCATCGCCTGCAGGCGCTCGGCCACATCGGGCAGGGCGACGATGCGGGCCACCTCGCGGTTGAGCCGATCGAGCACCGGCACCGGCGTGGCCGCCGGCGCCACGATGCCGTACCAGGTGCCGGTCTCGAAGCCCGGCAGCGCCGATTCGGCGATGGTGGGTACCTCGGGCAGCACCGGCACCCGGGCGCTGGAGGACACGCCGAGCGCACGCAGCCTGCCCGACTTCACATGCGGCAGCAGCGTGACCATGTTGTCGAACTGCGCGTCGAACACGCCGGCCAGCAGATCGGTGGTGGCCGGGGCGCTGCCCTTGTAGGGCAGGTGCACCGCGCGGATGCCGGCGGCCGCCGTGAAGAGCTCACCGCCGAGGTGCTGCGCCGTTCCCTGGCCGCCATTGCCGATCGTCAGCCGTCCGGGGTTGGCCCTTGCCCACTCCACCAGCTCGCGGGTGCTGCGCGCCGGCACCGCCGGGTTGACCACCAGCAGCAGCGGCGCCTTCACCAGCAGCGCCACCGGCGCGAAATCACGCACCGGGTCATAGGGGAGCTTCGGGTAGAGCGAGGGGTTCACCGCCATGAAACCCGCGGCGCACAGGGTGAGCGTGTGGCCGTCGGCGGCCGCCCTCGCGCCGGCCTCGGCCCCGATGTTGCCGCCCGCGCCGGGCTTGTTCTCGACCACCACCTGCTGGCCCCAGGCCTCCGCGAGCTTGCCGCCGATCAGGCGGGCGAGGACATCGGTGGCACCGCCGGGCGCAAAGGGCACGATGATGCGGACAGGCCGGGTGGGATAGTCAGCCGCGGGCTGTGCGACGGCACGCGGTGCGATGCCGGCACCGGCGAGCAGCCCGAGGGCGGTGGCTAGGGTTCGACGCTGACGGAACATCGGCACTCCTGGTGGCAGGGGCAAGGAAGGGGCAAGGAAGGGGCAAGGAAGAGCAGGCGGTTCGGGACGGCCGGATCGAACTCACCCGGCAGCCAAGGCGCGACGATCAGGGCGCGGGCACCGCCCAGCGCGCCACGAAGTCTTCGTCGATGGTCACACCAAGACCGGGCCGATCGGGAATCTCGATCATGCCGTCGACCACCGTGAAGCGCTCGCGCGCGAGCTCGTGCAGCAAGGGGTTGGCGCCGAGCGAGTACTCGAGGATCCAGCCCGCCGGGCAGGCCGCGGTCACATGCAGGCCGGCCGCGAAGGCGAGCGCGCCGGTCCACAGATGCGGGGCCAGGCGCAGGTTGTAGGCGCTCGCGAGGGCGCCGATGCGCATCGCCTCGCTGATCCCGCCGCAGATGGCGAGATCGGGCTGAAAGACATCGGCGCCACCGAGCGCGGCAACATCGAGGAAGTCGTGGCGGGTGAACTCGCTCTCGCCGATCGCGATCGGCACCGAGGTGCCAGCGCGCACCTGCGCCAGCCCGCGGTGGTCGTCGGCGGTGACCGGCTCCTCGAACCAGGTGAGGTCGAAGTCTTCCACCTCGCGGCAGAACTGGCGGGCCTGCGAGACGGTGTAGGTGCCGTGGGCATCGCACATCAGGCCGATGTCGGGGCCCAGCGCAGCCCGGGCCGCGCGCACCCGCGCCACCGAGTTGCGCACCGGCCCGTCGATCACCCCGACCCGCATCTTCACCGCGCGAAAGCCGCCACGGCGCACATAGGAGAGCAGCTGCTCGCCGATGCCGGCAGCATCGGCCCAGCCGCCCGAGGCATAGGCCGGCATGGCCGGCGCGCGCCGCCCGCCAAGCAGCCGCCACACCGGCGCACCCAGCGACTTGCCCAGGATGTCCCAGAGCGCCATGTCGATGCCGCCGATCGCCGACACGCTGATGCCGCGACGCCCGAGGATGGGGAAGACATGGCCCTCGGACAGCGCGTAGTGGTCGCGCACGCCGTTGTAGAGCCGCTCCCAGATCCGGTTGATGTCGCGCGGGTCTTCGCCGATCAGGGCCGGCCCGAACTTGTGGTTGATGAGCGCGGTCAGGCCGTGGTTGTTGCCGGCGCTGCCTACCTCCTCCTTGGCCTCGCCCCAGCCGACCAGGCCGCACTCGGTCTCGATGCGCACGAGCGTGGCATCGAACGAGGCGATGCGACCGAAGTCGCTGACATGCTGCTGCGCAGGCGGGATGGGCACATGCACCCAGGTGGCCCTGACCGATCGGATCCTCATGACTGCGACGCCTCCGCGAAGGGGTTGGCCCGGCGCGCGGGCCAGACCTCGGGGTTGATGAAGTGCGCCGGCGGGTGGCCCCGCAGCACCGCGATCACCTGATCGACCGCTGCGGCCGACATGCGCCGCATGCTGTCGGCGCTGATGCCGGCGACATGCGGCGAGAGCAGCACGCCCGGCAGCGTGCGCAGGGGCGAGTCGGCAGCCAGCGGCTGGGCCGCGAACACATCGAGCACCGCGCCGCCCAGCGTGCCGGCACGCAGCGCCGCAATCAGCGCGGGCTCGTCGACGACCGCGCCGCGCGAGACATTGACCAGCACCGCGCCGGCGGGCATGAGCGCCAGCCGGCGGGCATCGATCAGGCCGCGGGTCTGGTCGGTGAGCGGACAGGCCAGCACCACCCACTGGCTGGCGGCCAGCAGCGCATCAAGGCCGGCCGGTTCCACCCCCTCGGGCATCGGCGCGTCGCTGCGCCGGTGACCCAGCACCCGCATGCCGAAACCGTGGCGCGCGATGCGGGCGAGGTGCGCGCCGATCGCGCCCATGCCGACGATGCCCAGGGTGGCGCCGGCGAGTTCGCGCCCGGCATCGGCCTGGCCGCGCACCGCCGCCCAGCCCGGGCCGCGCAGCCCCGCCTCGATGCGCTCGAGGCCGCGCGCATGCCGCAGCATCTGCGCGATGGCGTACTCGGCCACCGTGGCGGCATTGGCCCCCGGCACATTGGCCACGATCACACCGGCCGCGGTGGCCGCCGCCACCGGAATGAGATCGACGCCGGCGCCATGCCGCACGGCGGCGAGCAGTTGCGGCGCAAGCTCGCACAGATCGGGGGGCAGCATCGCCCGCACGATCAGCGCGTGCGGGCGATGCTCGTTCAGCGCCGCACGCAGGGACCCGGGATCGTCGGCCGCGGCGAGCGCCACCTCGGCATGCTGCGCCAGACGCTCGCGCGCCGGCGGATCGATCGGGTTGGTGAGCAGCACCACCGGCCGGGTCATGGCCCGGGCCTCAGTAGCCGATGGCCGCGCCGTCGCTGCGCGGATCGGAGCCGCCCAGCCGCATGCCGCTCACCGGATCGATCACGATGCCGTGGGCATGACCGGCACGCTCGTTGAACGGGCCCCAGCGATCGAGCAGATGCCCGCGGCGCTCGAGCTCGGCAATGGTCTCGGGCGGGAAGCGCGACTCGATGTGCAGGGTGTCGCGCGCCTCGCCCAGCGAGAATCGACCCGAGAGCCAGCGCGGCGCCTCCACCGCTTCCTGGATGTCGCGGCCGTGATCGATCATCGACACCCAGGTCTGGGCATGGATCTGCGGCTGGCCGTCGGCGCCCATGCAGCCGACCACGCCCCAGAGCCGGTCGTTGCGGAAACCCATCGACGCGATCAGGGTGTGCAGCGGCGTCTTGCCCGGCGCGAGGCAGTTGGGATGCGCCGGGTCGAGCGAGAAGTAGGCGCTGCGGTTCTGCAGGACCACGCCGGTGTCGCCGGCCACCACGCCCGAGCCGAACACGCCGTAGAGGCTGTTGATGAGCGCCGCGGCGTTGCCCTGTGCGTCGACCGCGGCAATGAACACCGTGTCGCCGGTGAGGCTGCCCTCGGAGGGGATGCGGTCCCAGGGCAGCGCGCGCGCCGGGTCCATCAGGCCGCGACGGCTGTCAGCGTGGGCGCGCGAGATCAGCCGCTCGATCGGCACCTCGGCAAAGCGCGGATCGGCCAGGTAGCGGTCGCGGTCGTGATAGGCGAGCTGCTTGGCCTGCACCATCAGGTGGGCATGGTCGGGCCCCAGGTAGGGTCGCCGGTGCAGTTCGAAGGGCTCGAGCAGGTTGAGCATCTCGAGCACCGTGAATCCCTGGGTGGGCGCCGGCGTCTCGTACAGGGTGAGGTCGCGGTAGGTGCCGCGGATCGGTTCGCCCCAGCGGGCCTGCTGGGCGCGCAGATCGGCCGCGTCGAAGAAACCGCCGTGCTC
>NZ_CEXFHW010000219.1:0-5648 GCF_982640115.1 Quisquiliibacterium sp.
TGGAGAACCGTCTCAATGTCACCGCCACCGGCAGTGGCGCAAGCCGGGTCTACACCGCCTACAGCATCGGCACGCGAGTGTTCGACTACACCGTGAACCATCAGGCGGTGTCTCCCTACCTGCACACGGAGTTCTCGCCAGTGCCGCAGCTGCGGGTGAGCGCGGGCCTTCGGCATGACCGCCTGAGCTACAGCAACACCAACCATCTGGGCAGTGCTCCGGTGAAGGATGGCGCCAGCGCCAACTGGTATGGGCAGGTCGGCAATACCTCGGTGAGCTACGAGCGTCTCAGCCCCAAGCTCGGCGCCACCTGGGCGATCGCACCGCAGGCCAGTGCCTGGGCGTCCTACACCACCGGCTTTCGCGCGCCCTCCGAGGGCCAGATCTTCCGCCCCTCGGTGGCAGGCAATGCCGCCGATGCCGTCAACCGGGCCCGACTCGCGCTGGCGCTCAAGCCCATCCAGGCCGAGCAGTTCGAGCTTGGCCTGCGCGGCCGGGTGGGCAGCGTGGAGGGTTCGGTGGTCGTCTACGACCTCGTCAAGCGCGATGACCTGGTCAGCCAGCGTGACCTCGCCACCAACCTCTCGGTGCCGGTCAATGCCGGCAAGACCCGGCATCAGGGCGTGGAGTTCGGTCTGGCCGGACGCGTCACCCCGACGCTGCGGATCGACGGTGCCTTCTCGGTGGCGCGCCATCGCTATGTCGACTGGGTGACGGCCACGGCCGACTTCAGCGGCAAGCAGATGGAGGCCGCCCCGCGCACCATCGCCAGCGCGCGCCTGAACTGGACGCCGCAGCCCGGCGCGCTGGTACAGCTGGAATGGGTGCACCTGGGCAGCTGGTGGCTGGAGGCCTCCAACGCGTCGGCCTACCCACGCTACCCGGGACACAACCTGGCCCATGTGCGGCTCGCCTGGCCGGTGGGCAACGACATCACCGCCTTCCTGCGCGTCATCAACCTCGGCGATCGCCGTTTCGCCGACAGCGCGCAGGTGTCGTCGAACACGCCGGTTTACTCGCCCGGCCTGCCGCGCACGCTCTACGCCGGCGCGGAGCTGCGCTGGTGAGCCCGACCGACAGCCAGGCGGCTTGCGGCGCGGCGTCCGCCGGTGTGATGAGGCGTCCTGCACCGGCACGCCCAGGAACGGGCCGACGATTCGGGGCAGCCATGATGGCGCTCGTCGTGCTGGGCGCGCTCACGGCTGCGCCGGCATCCGCCCAGCACGCCCCCGCCCGGGCGCGCGCCGCGCTGGCCGTGGGCGCCGCCGGTTCGGCCGAGGGCCGTCTCTGGGTGACCGGCCTTGACGAGCGCGGCCGGCTGTTCGTGCGCAGCACCGACGACCTCGGCCGGCGCTGGTCGCCCGACGTGCTGCCCGACATCGGCAACGATGTCGTGGCGGCCGACGGCGAGAGCCGGCCCAAGCTGGCCGTCGGGCCCGAGGGCCGGCTGGTGCTCGCCTACAACCGGCCTCTCGGGCGCGCCTACACCGGCGAGGTCCGGCTGATCGAGTCCATCGATGGCGGTCGCAGCTGGTCCGAGCCGATCACCGTCCATCAGGACCGGCAACCGATCGCCCACCGGTTCGAGTCGATCGCCTTCGACGCGCAGGGCAACCTGCATGTCTGGTGGATCGACAAGCGCGATCAGGTCACCGCAGGCCAAGCCGGGGCGTCGGTCTATCGTGCCGTGCGGCTGCGGGGCTCGGACCGCTTCGGCGCGGACCAGCCGGTGGCCGCCGGCAGCTGCGAGTGCTGCCGCATCGCGCTGCTGCCGGAAGGCGAGGACGGCGTGGCCGCGCTGTGGCGGCATGTCTTTCCGGGCAGCGAGCGCGACCACGCCTTCCTGCGCACCCGCGCCGACGGGCCGGATGCCGTGCCTGCCTCGCCGGTGAGGGCCAGCCTGGATCGCTGGCGGCTGCAGGCCTGCCCGCATCACGGCCCCGGTCTGGCGCCCGCGCAGGGCGGCGGCTATCACGCGGTCTGGTTCGCCGAGCGCGACGGCACACAGTCCACGTGGCTGGGCCGACTGGATGCACGCGGCGCGCCCGCCGGCCCGCCGATCGCCCTGCCCGACGCAATGGCCGAGCACGCCGATGTGGCCGCCATCGGAACGCGGGTGGCGGTGGTCTGGCGCAGCTTCGACGGCCGCCGTACCCGCCTTCGCGCCTGGGAATCCAGCGATGGCGGCAGACGCTTCACGCTGCGCGAGCTGGCCGACACCCCCCTGTCCAACGACCACCCCCGGCTGGCCCGCCTTGGGGAGCGCTGGGTGGTGGTCTGGCGCACTGCCCGGGAGATCCGCATTGAAACCCTGCTGCCGCCCTGAACATCGTCTGCGCGACACCCGACCCGGGTCCTGGCTGCCCGCGCGGCGTGCCCGCCTTGTTGCGATGGCGGCGCTGGTCTGCGCCGCACTCACCCGCCCTGCGCCCTGCGCGGCTGCACGATGGGAGCCCCTTGCGCCCTCGGGCTGGCCGGCGCTGCTGCGGTCGCTGCCGCGGCCATCGATCGTGGTGTTCACGGCGAGCTGGTGCGGCACCTGCCCGGCCATCGTCACGGCGCTGGCCGGGCATACCCGCAGCCTCTCGCCACCGGCCCGGCTGGTCGTGGTGATGATCGATGGCGAGACCCATGCCTCACGACCGACCCTGCACGAGGCCGACCGGATGCTGCTGCTGCGCGGTGATGAAGCGGCGCTGCGGCACGCGGTGAATCCGCGCTGGCGCGGCCTCGTGCCGCACGTGGCCCTGCTGCCTGCGGACCGGGGGGCGCCGGTGTTCGTTGACGGCATGCCCAGCGCCGAGCAGCTGGCGCGATGGGCGGGGAGTCGACCCTGATCAGGCGAGCAGCTCGGCCAGCCGTCTCACCACCCACTCGGCTTCAGCGACCGACAGACCGGCGTCGGGCTCACGCAGCCCCCGATGGCAGCGCTCGAGCACATCCTCCTCGGTGATGCCCAGCTCGAGCAGCAGGGTGCGGGCGGGCTCGCGCATCATGCCGGCGAGGTCCTCGCAGAATTCATGGCGCTCCGCGATCTCGCGCATGGGCGCGCTGAGGCCGCGGCCTGGTCGCTCGTAGAGGGCCAGGAAGGACCCCGGCACCGGCATTGACTGGGATTCGCTCATCGCCGCGATGATGCCCGAGCTCGGGGTCGCGAAGACACTGCTCCGAAATTTCCGGTGGCCGCCGACAGCCACGAGCGATTGTTGCCATGATCGCGCCTGCGTGCTGCCCGGCCCGGCTGGCGCGCGACATCCAGGCCCCCGTGGCCTATCCGGCATTTCCTCAGGAGACACCATGAAACGATTGCTCACCACGCTGGCCGCCAGCGTCAGCCTTGCTCTGGCGGGGTCGGCCCTGGCCCAGAAGAAGTACGACACCGGGGCCAGCGACACCGAGATCCGCATCGGCCAGACCATGCCCTACAGCGGTCCCGCGTCGGCCTACGGGTCCCTCGGCCGCACGCAGGTCGCGTACTTCAAGATGCTCAACGACAACGGCGGGATCAACGGCCGCAAGATCAACATCATCAGCCTCGACGATGGCTACAGCCCGGCCAAGACCCTCGAGTCCACCCGCCGGCTCGTCGAGCAGGAAGAGGTGCTGCTGATCACCGGCAGCGTGGGCACGCCCACCAACTCGGCCATCCACGGCTACCTCAACCAGAAGAAAGTGCCGCACCTGTTCATCAATACCGGTGCCGGCAAGTGGAACGACCCGAAGAACTTCCCCTGGACCATGGGCTGGGCCCCCACCTATCCGCTCGAGGGCCGGGTGTTCGCCGAACACATCCTGCGCACGAAGCCGAATGCGAAGATCGGCATCCTTTTCCAGAACGACGACTTCGGCAAGGACTATGTCCGCGGCTTGCGCGAGCGGCTCGGCGACAAGGCCAAGGCGATGATCGTCGCCGAGATCTCCTACGAGGTGACCGACGCCACCGTCGACACCCAGGTGCTCAGCCTGAAGGCCTCCGGCGCCGATGTGCTGATCAACGCTGCCTCACCGAAGTTCGCGGCGCAGGCCATCCGGCGCGTGGCCGAATCCGGCTGGAAGCCGGTCCAGTACATCACCACGGTGTCCACCACCATCGGTTCCGTGCTGCAACCGGCGGGGCTTGACCGGGCCACCGGCCTGATCACCACCCAGTACATGAAGGATCCGACCGACAAGCAGTGGGACGCCGATCCAGCGCTCGTCAACTACAAGGCCTTCATGCGCAAGTACTACCCGAACGGCGACATCGGCGATCCGCTGAACCTGCAGGCCTATGCGGCCGCGCAGACCATGGCGCATGTGCTGCGCCAGGCCGGCGACAACCTCACCCGCGAGAACCTGCTGAAGATCGCGGCCAACCTGAAGGACCTGAAGGTCGATGGCCCGCTGCCGGGACTGCTGATCAGCACCCAGCCCAACGACTACGGCCCGCTGTCGACCGTGGTGATGTCGCGCTTCGACGGTCAGAAGTGGGTCAACTTCGGCGAGCCGATCTCCGGCAATCGCTGATTCCGGTCTGCGGCGCCCGGCCGGCCATGCACCGGGGGGCGCCGCCCCTCACGAGGCGCACCTGACGCTCAGGCGGCCAGCGCGATGATCTCCAGAAGGTCGCGCTGGCCGGTCACCGGCCGCGGGTTGGTCGCGATCGGACCGGTGCCGTCGTACATCGCCGCCAGGCGCTCGAACCGATCGGGGCCCACGCCCACCTGCGACAGGCGGGTGGCCAGGCCGGCCCCCGCAAAGAGCCGCTCGACATGATCGGCCAGCGGCACGGAGGCATCCAGGCCCACCCGGGCGCAGAACGCCTGCTGCCGGGCCTCGTTCACCGGCCGATTCCAGCGCAGCACCGCCGGCAGCATCACGCACGAGGTCAGGCCGTGCGGGACATTGAAGCCGCCACCCAGCAGATAGCCGATGCCGTGGCTGGCACCATGGAACACACCGCCGCCACGCCCCTGGATCGAGAGCCACGCCGCGGCCTGCGCATCGGCGCGGGCCTGAAGGTCGGCGGGGTCGGCATGCATGCGCGGCAGGGCCGACCACATCCGGCGCGCGGCCTCGATCGCGGTGGCATCGCTGATCGGCGAGGCATTGGTGGCGCAGAAACCTTCCACCGAGTGATCCACCGACCGGGCAGCCGTCGAGAGCAGCAACTCGGCCGGGGTGTCGAGCGTGCAGGCCGGATCCTGGATCACCACCACGGGCACCGACAAGGGGTGGCTGACCATCAGCTTGCGGCCGATGGTGGTGTCGGTCACGCCGCCAAAGGAGGTGAACTCCGCGGCAGACAAGGTGGTGGGCACCGCGATCATCCGCGGCCGTGCGAAATCCGTGCCCCAGGCGCTGGTGCCGCCACCGTTGGCCTTGACCAGGGTCTCGCCGGTGATCGACTCGGGCGCCAGCCCGGCGCCGAGCGCCACGAGCATGCCCTTGGTGGCATCGATCACCGAGCCGCCCCCCAGTGCGATCACGCCGTCCGCGCCGCTGCTGCGAAAGTCGGCAACCAGGCGGGCCACTGCCGTGACCGGCGAATGGGCCGCGATGTCGGCCACCCGGCCGGCACAGCGCTCACCGAGCAGCGCCTCGACGCGCGCGGCCAGCCCGCTGCGAACCAGGGAATTGGTGGTGATCAGCAACGGCCGTTTCCAGCC